>DASTZM010000260.1:0-4651 GCA_035764305.1 Chloroflexota bacterium
GGCAGCGCCCGCTCGATCGCGTTCAGCCCCGCCTCGTCCGACGCACTGGCGACGAACAGCAGGTAGTCAGACTCGTGCGCGCAGCGGTCGGTCCAGCCGGAGGGCGCGGCGTCCGCTTCGTACAGCATCAGGTCGTGCTCGCTCTCGAGCGCGTCCAGCCACTCGAGCAGCCGCGGATCGTGCGGATCGTGATCCAGCCCCGCCGCCGTCCCGTCGCCCAGGCGGGAGTCCACCGTCCGCCGGCTGACGTGCCGCACCGCCCCAAACGCGCCCAGCGCCTGCGCCAGCCGCGCACAGAAGGCGCCAAGATCGGGCCGCGCGGAGCCCGCGGGCTCCGCGCCACCTCCCGCGGGCAGCACCGCTATGGCCCGCAGGGGCGCTCCGGCCCTGCGCCCGCGGTGCGACGCCCGGAGCCGGTCCACCACCTCGCGCGTGACGTGCAGCAGGAACTCGGGATGCTCGCGCACCATCCGGTGGAACAGATGCGGCGTCAGCTTCACCAGCTCGGTGTCCCGGCTCGCGTACAGCGTCGCCGAGTGCGCCGCGCCGCTGATCAGCCCCATCTCGCCCACGCTCTCGCCGTGCCCCATCTCGCCCACCAGCGCGTCGCGCCCTCCCGCTCCCTCCACGAAGGCGCGCAGGTGTCCCGACACGACGATGTACAGCCCGTCCCCCGGCTCCCCGCGCCGGAAGAGGATCTCTCCCTTGTCGAGCCTGACCCACTCCACCTCGCGCAGCAGCACACCCAGCGCCCGCTCGTTCCAGCCGTCGAACGCAACCGCGTGACGCTCGTCGTGCAGCTGCGTCTGCGTCGCGTAGCGCCGCTCGAGCGGCTCGCCGAACAGTGCGGCGTGTGCCGCCTGGACCGCCGGGTCGTCCAGGTGCAGCGCCGCCGCGGTTGCCGGCGCATCCTGCGGTCGGAAGGGATGGCGCTCCAGCAGCGCCGCCGCCAGCTGCGCTTTCCCGGCCGCGTCCCCCGGCACCAGATCTCGCCACGCCACCGCGTAGCGCTCGATCTCCCACAGGGACGGCCGGTAGCCCCGCTCCTGCTCCGCGGCCAGCGCCTCGGCGTGGCTCATCGCCCGCGCCGTGTCGGCTTCGGACGTGAGAAACGCCGCCAGCGCCTGACGGATCTTGATCGCCACGTGCGCCGCCCGGCGCTCGATCTCGTGCAGCAGCGTGCCCCGTGTGTCCGGGGTCACAGCGCGAATGGAGTCCAGCGGGTAGTCTCTGCCCAGAAGGGCGCCCATTCTATTGGACCTGGCTCACTCTGAGCCCCGCCTGCCGGTGATGTCACCTATCGCCATCGTCGGGCTGGCGGCCATCATGCCCCAGGCGCGCTCGCTCCGTGAGTTCTGGAGCAACATCGTCTCCGGGCGGGACTGCATCACCGACGTCCCACCGTCCCGCTGGAGCATCGACGACTACTACGACCCCGATCCCGCCGCCCCCGACAAGACCTACTGCAAGCGCGGCGGCTTTATTCCCGACGTCCCGTTCGACCCCGTCGAGTTCGGCCTCCCGCCCAACATCCTCGAGGTGACCGACGTCCACCAGCTCCTCGCGCTTGTCCTCGCCCGCCGCGCGCTCGAGGACGCCGGCTACGACGGCGCCGCCGCCCGCCCCTTCGATCGCGAGCGCACCGGCGTCATCCTCGGCATCGGCGGCGGCCAGAAGCTCGTCACTCCCCTCACCAGCCGCCTCCAGTACCCCGTGTGGAAGCGCGCCCTGCTCAGCAGCGGCGTCTCCGAGGCCGACGCCGACCGCGTTGTCGAGAAGATCAAGCTTGCTTACGTCCCGTGGGAGGAGAACTCCTTCCCCGGCATGCTCGGCAACGTCATCGCCGGCCGCGTCGCCAACCGGCTCGATCTGGGCGGCATCAACTGCGTCGTCGACGCCGCCTGCGCCAGCTCGCTCAGCGCCCTCAAGATGTCCCTCAGCGAGCTCGCCGAGCGGCGCTGCGACATGATGCTCACCGGGGGGATCGACACCGACAACTCCCCCTTCATGTACATGAGCTTCAGCAAGACGCCCGCCTTCACGCGCGGCGACCGTCTGCGCCCCTTCGACGCCGGCTCCGACGGCATGATGGTGGGCGAAGGCCTGGGCATGCTCGTGCTCAAGCGCCTCGAGGACGCCGAGCGCGACGGCGACCGCGTCTACGCCGTGATCAAGGGCATCGGCACCGCCAGCGACGGCCGCTTCAAGAGCATCTACGCCCCGCGCTCCGAAGGCCAGGCCCGCGCCCTGCGCCGCGCCTACCAGAACGCCGGCGTCGCCCCCGCCACCGTCGGCCTCGTCGAGGCGCACGGCACCGGCACCGTCGCCGGCGACATGGTCGAGGCCACCACCCTCGTCGAGGTGCTCGGCGGCGACGCGCCCGCCGGACCCGAGCGCACCGGCACCATCGCGCTCGGCAGCGTCAAGTCGCAGATCGGCCACACCAAGTCCGCCGCCGGCGCCGCCGGCCTGATCAAGGCCGCCCTCTCTCTGCACCACAAAGTGCTGCCCCCCACCATCAACGTCACGCGACCCCACCCTGACTTTGGGCTCGAGGACTCGCCGCTCTACCTGAACACGCGCACCCGACCCTGGTTCGCCGATCAGGCCCCGCGCCGCGCCGGGATCAGCGCGTTCGGCTTCGGCGGCACCAACTACCACGTCGTGCTCGAAGAGCACACCCCCGGGACGCGCGGCGCCTACCGCCTCCACCCCACCGCGCAGCCACTGCTCCTCGCGGCGCCGGACCGCGCCGCCCTGCTCGACCGAGCGCGCGCCCTGCTCGCCGCCCTCGACGGCGATGACGACGCCGTCCACGCCGCCTGGCTCGACGCGTGCCGCGAGTGGGCCACCGCCCCCATCCCCACCGCCTACGCCCGCCTCGGGTTCGTGGCCGAGAGCCCCGACGAGGCGCGCACCCTGCTCGCCGCCGCCGACGAGCTGCTCGCCGGGCGCAGCGCCCCCGAGTGGGACCACCCCAGGGGCATCTGGTACCGCGCCGCCGCCATGGACGCCGGCGGCAAGGTAGCCGCCCTCTTCCCGGGGCAGGGCTCGCAGTACGTCGAGATGGGCTGCGAGCTCGCCTGCTCCGCACCCGAGGTGCGCGACGCGTTCGCTGCGCTCGACGCCCTCTTCGTGCGCGACGGCCAGACCCCGCTCTCGCGCACTGTCTACCCCGCCCCCGCCTTTGACGACCCGGCGCGCGCCGCGCAGGCCGAGGCGCTCCAGCGCACCGAGCGTGCGCAGCCCGCCATCGGCGCGCTGAGCGCCGCGCTCTTCCGCCTTCTCCGCCACGCGGGGTTCCGCCCGGACATGGTCGCCGGCCACAGCTTCGGCGAGCTGACCGCCCTCTGGGCAGCCGGTGCGCTCGACGACGACACCTTCTTCCAGCTCGCCCGCGCCCGGGGCGCCGCCATGGCGCCCCCCGCCGATCCCGGCTTCGACGCCGGCGCCATGCTCTCGGTCCAGGCCGGCGAGGACCGCGTCGTCGCCGCCCTCGCGAGCGTCCGCGGTGTCGAGGACGTGCGCGTCGCCAACGTCAACTCCCCCCGCCAGGTCGTCATCGCCGGTCCGCGTCCGGGCGTCGCCGCCGCCCGCGCGGTGCTCGAAGCCTCCGGGCTGCGCGTCACGCCACTCCCCGTCTCCGCCGCCTTCCACACGCCCCTCGTCGCGCACGCCCGCGCCGCCTTCGCCGCCGCCGCCGAGCGCGCCGCCTTCCGCGCGCCCCACCTGCCCGTCTACTCCAACGCCACCGGCGCCCCCCACGACGCCGATCCCGCCGCCATCCGCGCCGCCCTCGTCGCCCATCTCCTCCAGCCCGTCCAGTTCCAGCGCGAGGTCGAGCGTCTGTACGCCGACGGCGCCCGCCTCTTCGTCGAGGTCGGCCCCCGCGGCGTGCTCACCGGCCTCGTCGGCGAGATCCTCGGCGACCGGCCGCACGTCGCCCTCGCCCTCAACGCCAGCCGCCAGAAGGACAGCCACCGCCAGTTCCGCCAGGCCCTCGTGCGCCTCAAGCTGCTCGGCCTCGCACTCGATCTGAGCGACCCGCACGCCGCCCCACCGCCCGCTCCCCCCACCCGTGCCCTGAGCGGCGCCACCGTCACGCTCACCGGCGCCAACTACGTCAGCCAGAAGACCCGCGGCGCCTACGCCGCCGCCCTCGCCGACGGCCACCGCATCGTGGGGACCGCTCCGCCTGAGCCCGCCGCCATCCCCGCTCCCACACCCACACCCACACCCACACCTGAATCCCAGACGGAGACCCTCACCGTGATCGAGAGCGGCCTGACCGCCTTTGGCCAGCAGCAGAGCGATTCGCTGCGCGCCCACCAGCAGTACCTGGAGCAGCAAGCCGAGCAGAGCCGCGTCTTCCTCCAGCTCGTCCAGCAGCAGCAGGAGCTCCTCCTCTCCCCCGGCGCCGCCGGCGTCCCGCGCGAGGCGCACGAGACCCTCGCCCGCAGCCTGGCGCTCTACCAGGAGCTGCAGGTCGAGACCGCGCGCGCCCACCAGGCCTACCTCCAGCAGCACGCCGAGCACGCCCGCCTCTTCGCCAGCGTCCTCGCCGGCCAGGGCGTTACCCCCGGCCCGAGCGCTCCCGTCGTCGCCATCGCTCCCGTCGCCGCCGCACCCGCGCCGCCCGCCATCCCACCGC
>DASTZM010000261.1:0-4094 GCA_035764305.1 Chloroflexota bacterium
CGCGGCGCGACACTTCGCCCGCGATCCCTTCCGACAAGACGCGCAAGAGTCCGGATCGCACCGTGACGCCCAGGATGATCAGGTCTGCCGAGAACCGCCGCGCGCTGTCCAGCACCACATCGGCCACCGGGCCGACGCGCACCAGCGGCCGCGCGCGCAGCCCTGCCCCACGCAGCGATGCGGTGACAGTATCTAGGTAGGCGCGAGCACGCGCCGTGCCCGGCGGCACCCCGCCCGATTCCGCCCCGGCGGTATCGGGCTCCACGTGGAGCAGCAGCAGCTCGGCGTCAAATGCACGCGCCTGCCGCTCCGCTACCGGGAGCTTGGCCTCACCTGCAGGCGAAAGGCGCAGAGGGACGAGTATTCGGTCCAAGAAAACACAAAACCCGAGGAATCCTCGGGTCCGTTGCAATACTACCAAGGCCGGAAAGGCCCACTCCGGCGGACGGTGGGGGCACATCGCGTCGGATCGCGCGGCGCCAAGCGGCAGTGGGTCCGGAGGTAGACTCGTGTGCCATGCCGTACACCCACACGAACGCGAAGGGGCAGACGTACTACCTGCATGGCAAGGACGTGACGCTGCAGAACGGCCGCCGGCAGCGGATCTACTACTTCGCGCGCGAACCCAAGCGCGGCGAGGCGATCGACGCCGTTCCGGCGGGGTACCGCATCGAAGAGAACCCGCGCACCGGGCTGCCCTACCTCAAGCTCGTCGCGCGCACCGGCGGGTGAGGTAGCCTCGCGCCGCCCTGGTCCGGCCGGTTGGCTGACGCGTTCGACCTTGCCAGCCCTCTAGGCAAAACGCAACTACCGGCAGTTCTTGCACGGAAGACGTGGACGGCCTGCGCCTGCTCGCGGAACAGGTGCTGCCGCGCGTGTCGACGCGTCCCGCCACGCCGCCGAGACCGTAACCCCGACAGCAGGGCGACTCAGTTCGTGGCGCTCGGAGGCGACAGCGACTGATGGGCGTGAACCGCAGTGACGGGCCGGCGGGCCGGCGGGCCAGGGCGCGGGAGGATGGCTACGTACCGGGCTGCGGGAGCACCTCGCCGTCCTCCCGCGCGTGTCGGGCGAGTGCGGCCCGCTGGATCTCGGCGAAGAGGCGCCCGACCTCGGCGGCCGTCAGCCCCCGGAGGGACGCACGCAGCTCTTCGACCGCCCGCGCCCGCGCCGGCCCCTCTGGGAGCGTGTCGAGCCCTGTGAGCGCGGCGCATAGGCTGCGGTAGTTGTCCGGCACGGGTTCCCCTTCGACGGCGCCGCAAGAAGATCAAGCAGCCCGGGCACGAGCTGTGCCGCATGGCGCCGCTGGCGGGTTGAGATGTGGTGGCGCGAACGCGCTCGGTCGACGCGCCGCTGACCGCACCGGCACGGACCACGAACGCCACGCCGTGCTTGTAGAGCGTGAGCCGGCGGACGGGCAGCGGCGGCGGCGGGGCGTCTTCCGAACCGCTGAACCGCGCGGGTTCGCATCCGTGGTCCCCATGGTGGATGGCCAGTCTAAGGCGCCTCGCGCGACAGCCCACACCAGGCGCCAGTCCGCCACGAGCGGGTCTCGCGCACGAACGGCTCCCGCCCGAACCGTCGTCGACCTGCGCGAGCCGGGCCCTAGAGCCTAGCCCGCCGCCTGGACGTTCACGGCGCGTTCGCCGCGGCCTCGCGAGTCTTGCTCCTTCTCGTACGTGACGGTCTGCCCCTCGTTCAGGTTGTCGTAGGGGGTGGCCCCGTTCACGCCGCTGGCGTGGAAGAAGACCTCCTGGCCGTTCTCGGCCTTGATGAAGCCGAACCCGCGGTCGCGTACGAGTCGGACGATCGTGCCTTGCATCTGGTGTCCTCCTTGGGCGCCCGACACGCCGCCTCCGCGACGCACAGGCGCACACGCTATTCGGCGCACGCGCCGTGCCGCGCCGGTCCCGGCAGCGTCGGTCAAACGCGGCGGGGGGTCTACCCTGGTTGCCGGCCCACGTCCGGGATGAGCTCCGTGAGGCTCGCTCGCGCCGGCCCGGCCGAAGGACCTCTCGAGTTGCGGCCCGCTCCAGCAGCTCCGCGAGCGCGTCGAACAGCCGGATAGCGCGTGCGCCTGCGGTTCATGCCCGTCGACAATGCGGTCGCCATCCGGCCGCACGTGTCGTTTCCAAAGCGGCGCCGAGCGACGGCGGTTGGGGACCCCGGACGACCCGCACCCTCGTCCTCGTAGTCGTGCCGGTTTGGGTGCTCGTTGCTCGGCTGATGCAGCAGCGTCGGATGCCGCTCGTGCCCCGGACTGCATCGCGGCCCCCTTGCGCAGCGTGGCCACCGCGCCGTCCCAGGCACCTCGGCCCGCGGACGGCCCAAGCCTGTCTCCCGGTACCGCCAGCTTAGTACGCCTCTCCCGATCCGCGGCGGTTTTCTCCCATCCCACGCGCGCACACTCCGCGCCCCACCGGCCCTGGGCGTTCCCCGCCGCGGCGATCGGTCGGCTGGCCCGGGACCGAGACCGCTGGTCGCGTGCGGGGAGCCAGGTCGGCAGGTCGGCAGGTCCTCCATCTGGTCGCCGCGCTGCGCCGCGCGTCAGGTCCTGGCGCAGGTAATGTCCTCGACCTGGAGGACCGGATGCAGCTCGATCCCGTTGGGCGCCACGCCGTTCTGCCCGTGCAGGACATCGAAAAACCCCACGCCGGTGAGCGTCGCCGTGCCGCGCAGGGAGCGGAAAGAGTTGCTTGATGGGCTGCCGCACGCGGCGGTGAGCGCTGCCCGCGCCGCCGCCATCTCCGCGCCGCGCGCCGAGGCGATGGCACCGCCGCACGCCACGTCGGGGAACTCGGTGATCATGGTGAGGCTCTCGTCGGTGGGATCCGCGACCACGAGGTGGATGTCGCGGTCGTCCTCCAGCTTGAAGCGCAGCAGGGAGGCCGTCAGGCGGTAGGCGGTCGTCTCGACTCCGGGCAGGCGCGGCGTCCCCCCGCCGAGGCCGGGCGGCGCCGGCAGCGCGCGCAGGGCGGCCACGCTCACCGGCGTGGGGTTGGGGTCGACGCCGGCGGCCGCGGGATCCGAGAGAGTCTTGACCGCCCAGCGCTCCACGCCGCACGCGACGCCCGTTGGCGGCGGCGGTGGCGGCTGTGCCTCCCAGGGGAAGCGCTCGGTGTTGAGGCGCTGCTCAAGCCCGAACGGGCCGTTGACCCACGTGCGGTAGCCGTCGGTGAAGGCGGTCCAGTTGTCCGCCTTACGCCACACCAGCAGCCCACCGGTTGTGGCCTGGAGCGCGTCGCCGTTCACCGGGTTGTGGCGCTCGTCCTCGACGCACTCGCCGACCACATCCGGGCCCACCAGCTCGCGCAGCGTGGCGAATCCCAGGACGAACCGGCACGTCGCCTCCGCGGGTGCCTGGGCCCGCGCGGGAGAAACGGGGATGGCGTGCGCCCGCACGGCGAGGCACGCCATGGCCACGAGCACGATGGCTGCGGTGGCCGCGGCCCGCGGCAACGGACGGGTTCGGGTCATCTGGCGCACCCCGTGGCCACCATACGAGCCCAGGGCATCGAGCGCAAGGGTGGGCACCAGCGCGGTCGCGCCCACCCCCGAGGGCCGCTGCGCGTGCCGCGGCCGTGCGCCCGACATCTGTCGGGCGTACGCTAGCAGTTGTCGCGCGGACACCCGCCAGCGCCGGGGCTCCCGTTCGGGAACCCACGGGCCCCGCCGACGTGGCACGGGAGGCAAGATGCTGTGATGAACGCCGCCGCCTCGTCGCGCTGGTCGGTCTCGCGCTCAGGCGCCGGCGCGCCGGCCGCTAGGCGGCGCGCCACGCGTCGCCGGCGACGGCTGATCACTCGGAGATGGTTGGGCGTTCGGCCCTATCGCCCTGCGGCGCCGTCCGGGCGCGGCGCTACACGTCGTCCGGACGCGCGCCGGTCTTCGCGCCGTCGCCGGCGCCCGTTTCCCCGATGGCCGCCAGGCCGAGGGTCGGCCGGAACTCGGCGACGTTGCTCACGTCCACGCCCAGGGCGTCCGCCAGCCGCTCCATGTGCCCCCGGGCCACCCGCGGCGCGCTCCCGTCCTCGAGCAGCGCGATCACCCGCTCGTCCACGCCCGAGACGCGCGCCAGCTGCGCCGCCGACCAG
>DASTZM010000262.1:0-5418 GCA_035764305.1 Chloroflexota bacterium
TCGGCCGCCGTCGCCGCGTGGCGCGCCGCCGGCGCGATCCTGCTCGGCAAGAACACCCTGCACGAGTTCGCGTTCGGCGGGACGAGCGTCAACGCGCACACGGGGACGCCGCGCAACCCGTGGAACACGGACCACATGTGCGGTGGCTCGAGCGGCGGGTCGGCCGCCGCGGTCGCCGCGGGCTTCGCCTACGGCACCTTCGGCAGCGAGACCGGCAACTCCATCCGCCGGCCCGCCAGCTTCTGCGGGGTCGTCGGACTCAAGCCGACCTACGGCCGCGCCAGCCGGCGCGGCGTCTTTCCGCTCGCCTGGAGCCTCGACCACGTCGGCGTCTTCGCGCGCACGCCGGCCGACGCCGCGCTCCTAACCGATCCACTCACCGCCTTCGACCCAGGCGACCCCGGCAGCCGCCGTGCCCCCACCGACCGCGCCTCCGTCGCGCCCGCCGAAGACCTGCGCGGCCGTCGTATCGGCGTCCCGCACGCCCTCCTCACGGGCATCGACCCCGAGGTCGGCTCGGCTTTCCACCGGGCGCTCGCCGCGCTGCGCGCGGAAGGCGTTGAGGTGCAAGAGGTCCCACTGCCGCTCGCCTCGCGCTGGACCGCCGTCGCCTCGTCCATCACCATGCAGGCCGAAGCCGCCGCCGTGCACGACCGCTGGCTGCGCGAGCGACCCGCCGACTACGGCCACGACGTCCTGGCCCGCCTGATCGCGGGCTCCGCCCTTATCGCCGCCGAATACGCCCGCGCCCAGGGTATCCGCGGCGCGATCCGGGCCGAGCTTGACGACGTCCTGCGAAGCGTGGACGCCATCGCCGCCCCTGCCACTCCCGCGCCCGCCCCACCGCTCGAGGGCGGCGCGCTCGTCGCCGGCGACGCGCCTTTCGGCACCGGCGCCGGCCCCTTCCACCTGCAGCGGATGTGGAGCCTGACCGGCCTGCCCGCCGTCGCCGCGCCGCTCGGCTTTCACTCCAACGGTCTCCCCGTCGCCATCCAGCTCGCCGGGCGGGACTGGGAGGAAGCGCTGCTGCTCGGCATGGCGGACGTCGCCATGGGACGCCGCCCCGCCCCCGTCGCACCCCTCGCCTGATCCCAAACGCCGGCCGTATGGGAGACCTCGCCGCCAATCGCAAGTCCTACAGCTCGCGCTGGCGCGTCCGCACCTACGAGCTCGACGTCAACGGACACGTCAACAACGCCGTCTACCTCAACTACGCCGAGCAGATCGCCACCGAGCACGCCGAGGCGGCCGGCTTCGGGCGCGAGTGGACCCTCGCCCAGGGCGGCGGCTGGGTGGTCCGCCGCCACGAGATCACCTACCACCAGCCCGCCCTCTACGGCCAGGAGCTGGAGCTCACCACCCGCGTCGAGGACATGCGCGGCGCGCGCGGCCGACGCCTGACCAATATCGTGCGCGTTTCCGACGGCCTCCTCATCGCCGACATCCACACCGAGTGGGTCTGGGTGCGCCTCGCCGACGGCCGCCCCGCCCGCGTCCCCGCGGAAGTCGTCGCCTTCTTCGGCAGCGCCGAATCGTGACCTGGGTCACACTGGTCGTATTTCATGGTCCCGCCCCCCAAGCGCCGCTAGAGTAGTGCCAGCATGGTCCTGGCACGCCTGGGTCGTCTGATTCAGCGACGCCGCCGTCACTGCCAGCTCAACCTACCCGCGCTCGCCCAGCGCGTCGGTATGAGCGAGGCCGAGCTGTGCCATCTGGAAGAAGGCTTCGGCCCGTGGCCCGGCGCCGAGCGCGTGCGCCAGATCGCCCGCGCTCTGGGCTGCGACGAACCCGCCGAGATGCTCGAGCTCCCCGGCGTCATGCCCGTCAACACACCTACGGCCGCCGCCGTCGACGACTGGCTCCGCCGCGTCCGCGCCGACCAGATTCGCTGACACCCGTCGTCCCGCTGCACTCGCGCTCCGGACGATGTAAGCTGGGGGCGCAGGAGGGAAACTGCGCATGAAGGGACTGTCTCGTCGGGCATTTGTGGCGACCGGGGCATCGGGCGCGCTGGCGCTCGCGGGGTGTGGCACCCCGGCCGGCAGCGGAGGGCAAAAGACCGCCGCCCCCGCTAAGATCTCTGTCATCACCCGTGGCGGTGGGGACGGCACCGGGATGGAGCAGGTCATCATCCCCGCCTTCCAGAAGCAGTTCGAGAACATCAAAGTCGAGCACGCCTCGCTCGGCGGCGAGCCCGACTATTGGGCCAAAGTCGTCACCGGTCACCTCGGCAAGGAGCTCGGCGACGTCGTCTGGGCCTCCAACGGTGGCTTCTCCGCGCTCGCCTCGCGCGGCGTCATGAAAGAGCTCGAGCCGCTGGCCCGCAGCGACAAGTACGACTTCAAGGACTACGTCACGGGCGGGCTCGACTCGCTCAAGCACGAGGGCAAGCTGTACGGCCTGCCGTGGGGCGGCCATCCCGGCTACGCCGGCCTGGTCTACAACGAGGAGCTCCTTACCCGCGCGGGCATCAAGCCGCCCGACGCGACGTGGACGTGGGACAAGGTGGCGGACGCCGCGAAGGCAGTGGCCCGCGTCGGCGGCGATCCCAACTCGGACGTCTACGGCTTCAGGCCCTACAACCCCGACTACCTCGGACAGATCCAGATCGTGCGCGGCAACGGCGCTGACTGGATCGACAAGGAGGGCAAGAAGTTCGTCGCCAACAGCCCGGCCGGGCTCGCGGGGCTGAACACGTACCGCGACTTCTGGGTCCGCCACCGAGTCGCGCCCGTGATCGGCCACCCCGTCTCGAACAACGACCTGTTTGCGCAGGGGCGCCTGGCGCTCCTCCAGGACACGTACAGCGGCAACTTCCACGAGCAGCGGGTGCTGGGCAAGTTCAAGTGGGGCATGGTGCTCGTCCCCAAGGGCAGCGCCGGCAAGATCGGTACGCAGCTGACGGTCAACGGCATGACCATGTGGTCCGGCAGCAAAGCGCCGGACGCGGCCTGGCAGTTCCTCAAATTCATCATGGAGCCCGAGACGCAGCTGCCCGCCATCCTTTCGGGCGCTAGCCGGCCCGGCCTGCGCAAGTCCGTGCTTCGCCATGCCAAGCTCGCGAGCGATATGAAGGGGCACACGCCGTGGATCGACCTGATCGAGAACGCGTCCCCCTGGCACCAGCCCGCCAACTACCGCTGGGCGGAGCTGAACACGGCCATCGGCACCGCGCTTACGCCGGCCTTCAAGGGTGAGACGACGGTCGAGCAGGCGCTCCAGCAGAACATGCCGCTCTTCGACTCGATCCTGGCCAAGCCGAAGGAAGGCTTCGTCTAGACCGTATGGACGCCAACCGCGCCATCGCGCGCATCCTCCAGGCCGAGGGGACTGAATTCCTCTTCGCCTACCCCATGAACCCGCTGATCGAGGCCTGCGCCGAGGTCGGCATCCGCCCGATCATGTGCCGCACCGAGAAGACGCTCGTCAACGCCGCCGACGGCTACTGCCGCGCCACCAACGCCCGCAAGCCCGCCGTCGTCACCGTCCAGTCCGGCGCGGGAATCGAGAACACGTTCGGCGGCGTCGCGCAGGCGTACGCCGACTCCATCCCCCTCCTGCTTCTGCCCGGCGGCGAAGACCAGCAGCGCCACCACACTCCCACCGGCTTCGACCCCCTCCCGCCCTACGCCCACGTCACCAAATGGGCCGCCCGGATCAACGCCCCGTCGCGCGTGCCCGAGCTGATGCGCCGCGCGCTCACCCTCCTGCGTACCGGCGCACCCGGCCCCGTTCTGCTCGAGATCCCGCGCGACGTCGGCGCCGCCGAGGTGCCCGGCACCGATGGCGCTAACGGCACGCTCGACCACACCCCGGTCCGGCGCACGCGCGGCGCCGGTGATCCGGCCGACGTCGCCGAGGCCGTGAAGCTCCTGCTCGGCGCGCGTCACCCACTCATCCACGCCGGCCACGGAACCCTGTGGGCCGAGGCGTGGGACGAGCTGCGCGAGCTCGCCGAGCTCACCTCCAGCCCCGTCATGACCACCATGGCCGCCAAGGGCGTCTTCCCTGAAGACCACCCGCTCGCCGCCGGCACCGGCGGGCTCACTCTGCACGGGACCGCCGCCCACTTCCTGAAGGACGCCGACGTCATCCTGGGAGTCGGCTGCAGCTTCTCCACCGGCTCCTTCACCACCCCCATACCGGCCGGCAAGACGCTCATCCAGGTCACCACCGCCGACCGCGACCTCGCCAAGGGCTACCCCGTCGCCCTCGCCATCCTCGGCGACGCCAAGCTCGTGCTGCGCCAGCTGATCGACGAGGTCAAGCGCCAGGCCGGAAAGGACCTCTCACGCAACGGCAACGGCGTTGCCAACACCGTCCGCTCCACGCGCGACGCGTACCTGCGGGAGTGGATGCCCCGCCTGACGTCCGACGAGAGTCCGATCAGCCCCTACCGCGTCATCTGGGAGCTCAGCCAGGCGCTCGACAAGCAGCGTTCGATCGTCACCCACGACTCGGGCAACCCGCGCGACCAGACCCTCACCTTCTACGAGGCGCTCGCGCCGCGCGGCTACATCGGCTGGGGCAAGTCGACCCAGCTCGGCACCGGGTACGGCATCGCTCTCGGCGCCAAGCTGGCCCACCCCGACAAGACCGTCGTCAATGTCATGGGCGATCTCGCCTTCGGCACCGCCGGCATGGAGGTCGAGACGGCCGTGCGCGAGCGCATCCCGATCATGACTGTGCTGCTCAACAACGGGCGCATGGGCGGCTACAGCAAGTACATGCCGGTCGCCGCCGAGCGCTACCGCATCAACCTGCTCTCGGGCAGCTACGCCCAGGTCGCCGCCGGACTGGGCGCGTACTCCGAGCGCGTCGAAACGCCCGGCGACGTCGGTGCCGCCCTT
The DNA here is from genome assembly GCA_035764305.1 of Chloroflexota bacterium. Lineage (GTDB taxonomy): Bacteria > Chloroflexota > UBA11872 > UBA12225 > UBA12225 > DASTZM01. The sequence continues at coordinate 4,851 of DASTZM010000262.1, forward strand.
CAGCGCGGCATCAAGGCTACCCGCGACGGCCGCCCCGTCGTGCTCGAGTTCCTCACCAAAGAGGACCCCGTGTACCCGACCGCCGCGTCGCTCCTGAAGTGAGCTAGCTGAACTTGCGCTGCTCTTCGGCGTAGAAGCCGCGCAGCGCCACCGCCAGGAACACCGCCGCGTACCCCGCCAGCCAGACCACGCTCACCGCCAGGGGCTCCGCCGGCGCGCCCGCCGCGCCCCAGGCAAGCTGGCCGAAGTGGTACGTCGGCAGGTACGGCGCGATCTGCTGCACGATCGCCGGCATCGACGGCAGCGGCACGAACAGCCCCGACGCGAACGACAGCGGCAGATAGATCAGGTTCGCGAATCCCGGCGCGGCGTGCGCGCTGACCGTGTACCCGATCGCAAACCCCAGCGCCGCGAACGGGATCGAGCCCAGGATCAGGCGGCCGATGATCTGGACCCACTGCGCCGCGTCCATCCGGATCCCACCGGCCACCGCCCCAAACCCGAAAAGCAGCAGCAGCGACAGCAGCGCGAACAGCGCCGCCACGATCAGCCTTGACCCCAGGTAGAC
>DASTZM010000263.1:0-2883 GCA_035764305.1 Chloroflexota bacterium
GTCCCGAGTTCGTGAAGAACATCAAGCTGGTGAAGGACAAGACCGGCTGGGACGAGCCGCTGGTCGAGGACATGACGCGCGAGATCAACGCCGGCAACTGGACCATCGGCTACACCGGCCAGACGCCCGAGCGCCTCAAGGCCCACATGCGGCTGCAGAAGCACTTCGACCCGAAGACGTTGCGCTGCAACGAGTCGGTCGTGGACAAGGAAACCGGCTACGACATCAACGGCGACTACTTCGGCCTGCCGTGGCCGTGCTACGGCAAGCCCGAGATCAAGCACCCGGGCTCGCCGGTCCTCTACCGCACCGACCTCAAGATGATGGACGGCGGCGGCTGCTTCCGCGCCAACTTCGGCATCAGCAAGGACGGCGTCAACCTGCTCGCCGAGGACGGCTCGCACGCGAAGGACTCCGAGATCACCACCGGCCACCCCGAGTTCGACCACGTGCTCATGAAGAAGCTGGGCTGGTGGAGCGAGCTCACGCCGGAGGAGCAGAAGGAGGCCGAGGGCAAGAACTGGAAGACCGACCTCTCCGGCGGCATCCAGCGCGTGTGCATGGTCAACCACAACGTGCACCACTGGGGCAACGCCAAGGCGCGCGCCGTGGTCTGGAACTTCCCGGACGGCGTGCCGCAGCACCGCGAGCCGATCTACAGCCCGCGTCCGGACCTGGTGGCGAAGTACCCGAGCCACGACGACAAGAAGGCCTTCTGGCGCCTGCCGACGCTCTACAAGACCGTGCAGCAGAAGGCGGTCTCGGACGAGGTGCACAAGAAGTTCCCGATCGTGCTGAGCTCCGGGCGCCTGGTGGAGTACGAGGGCGGCGGCGACGAGACGCGCTCCAACCCGTGGCTCGCCGAGCTGCAGCAGGAGGCGTTCGTCGAGATCAACACCAAGGACGCGGCCGACCGCGGCATCAAGTACTGGGACTGGGTGTGGCTGAAGTCGCCCACGGGCGCCACCCTCAAGGTGCGCGCGCTGGTGACGGAGCGGGTCAATTCGGGCCTGGCCTGGATGCCGTTCCACTTCGCGGGGTGGTGGCAGGGCAAGGACCTGCTCGACAAGTACCCCGAGGGTGCGGCGCCGATCGTGCGCGGCGAGGCGGTCAACACCGCCACGACCTACGGCTACGACTCGGTCACCATGATGCAGGAAACCAAGACGACGCTCTGCAACATCGAGCGCGCCTGAAGAGAACCGGGAGACAACCATGGCCAGAATGAAATTCATCTGTGATGCCGAGCGCTGCATCGAGTGCAACGGCTGCGCCACCGCGTGCAAGCAGGAGCACGAGGTGCCCTGGGGCGTGAACCGCCGCCGCCTGGTGACCGTCAACGACGGCGTGCCGGGCGAGCGCTCGATCTCGGTGGCATGCATGCACTGCACGGACGCCCCGTGCATGGCGGTGTGCCCGGTCGACTGCTTCTACCGCACCGAGGACCAGGTCGTGCTGCACGACAAGGACCTGTGCATCGGCTGCGGCTACTGCTTCTACGCGTGCCCGTTCGGCGCGCCGCAGTTCCCGCAGGCCGGCGCCTTCGGCCTGCGCGGCAAGATGGACAAGTGCACGTACTGCGCGGGCGGCCCCGAGGAGAACCACTCCGTCGAGGAATTCCGCAAGTACGGCCGCAACCGCCTCGCCGAGGGGAAGCTCCCGGCGTGCGCGGAGATGTGCTCCACCAAGGCGCTGCTCGCGGGCGACGCCCCGGTCATCACGAAGATCTACAAGACCCGCGTCGTCACGCGCGGCAAGGGCGACGAGATCTGGGGCTGGGCGATGGCCTACGGCGGCAGCGGCAAGCTCGCCGAGCAGGAAGGGGCCAAGGCATGAAGAAGACCCTCTTCGCCGTGCTCGCGGGGCTCTCGCTGGCCGCATGCAACGAGATCCCGCAGGACGCCGCCAAGCCCTACGCCGGCAAGGATGACACCAAGGCCTATGCCGGCGACATGTGGAAGGGCGACAAGGACAAGTGGCACAAGGCGCTCGCCGAACGGGCCAACCACCAGAACGAGTACATCCGGACTGGCGACGCCAAGACCCAATAAAGGAGGAAGCACGTCATGCTGAAATCCAATGCGCGCCTGCTGGGTGCGCTGATCCTGGGGGCGGCGCTCGCGCTGCCGCTCGCCGCCGCGGCGCAGGGCGCGGGCGGTGCGGCGCCGACCACTGCACCGACGAAGGAAGCCGGCAAGGTGCCGCAGGCGCCGCAGGTCGCGGCTCCGGCGGCGACGTCGCCGCCCGTGGCGGCCAAGGGATCCACCGCGGTCCCGGGCTGGAACAACCCGCCGGCCTGGGGCGCGGCGAGCGAACGCCCGCAGTTCGCCACCATCCCCGGCGTCGACACCAACCGCCTGATCCAGGGCGCGGGGCGTGAATGGCGCGCCTTCCGCAACGGGCCGCTCACGCAGTTCGGCGGCTGGCTGGTGGTGGGCGCGCTGGCGATCGTGATCCTGATCTACCTGGTGAAGGGGTCGGCGAAGCTGCACTCGGCGCCGACGGGGCGCCTCATCGAGCGCTTCAACGCGGTCGAACGCGCCTCGCACTGGGTGATGGCGATCAGCTTCGTGCTGCTCGCGATCACGGGCATCGTGATCCTCTTCGGCAAGCACATCATCCTGCCGTGGCTCGGGTACACCGCGTTCTCCTGGCTCACGGTGCTGTCGAAGAACCTGCACAACTTCGTGGGCCCGCTCTTCATCTTCTCGCTCGTGGTGATGTTCCTGCTGTACGTGCGCGACAACTTCTTCCGGTCGTACGACTGGAAGTGGTTCGGCGGCATCACCAAGGCGTTCACCAAGGACGAGGTCCCGTCGGGACGCTTCAACGCCGGCGAGAAGGCCTGGTTCTGGGGCGGCGTGATCCTGCTCTCGATCGTGA
>DASTZM010000264.1:0-6489 GCA_035764305.1 Chloroflexota bacterium
CCGCTCGAGTTCCGCATCCTGCACCTGCTGCTGATGAACCAGGGGCGCGTGATCCCCTACTCGCGCCTGATCGAGTACGGCTGGGGCTACTACGACGAGAACAACTCCAACCTGCTCAAGACCCACGTCTCCCACCTGCGCAAGAAGCTGGGGCTCCCGGCGCAGGGACCGAGCGCACTACGCTCGGTGGTGGGCGTGGGGTACTGCCTGAACCACGCCACCGGCCCTGCGGCCGCGGATCAGGGCGCAGTGGCGGTCACGCCACGTACGGCCGGCGAGTGATGCACATGCGGCTCCCCGCCGAGGCCGCCGGCCATGAGCAACAGCCCGACCCCGGGGATCGTGCGGAGCAACTCTTCGTCGGCGGTGCCACCCTCCAGCTTGCGGCGCAGGCGGTAGACCACAGGACGGAGGAGCGAGCTGTCCCGCACATAGGCCGGACCCCAGACGTCCCGCAGGAGCAGGCGCTGCGGGACGACCGTCCCCGGTCGCTGCATAAGGCATTGCAGCAGGCGGAACTCGGTCCGCGTGAGCCTGATCGGCATGCCGTTCATGGTCACGGAGTGGGTACGCGTATCGAGCGCGAGCGGCCCGGCGCGCAGCGGGCCCTGCGTGGCCGCGCGGTCGACCGAATCGGCGGCCACACGGCGCAGGACGGCGGTGAGCCGGGCGATGACCTCTCGGTAGCTGAAGGGCTTGGTGACGTAGTCGTCAGCGCCCAGCTCGAGGCCGCGGACCTTGTCGGGTTCCTCGTCACGCGCGGTGAGCATGATCACCGGTACCGACGAGTGCTGACGGATCTCGCGAAGCACGTCGAAACCGCTCATGCCGGTGAGCCCTACGTCGAGCAGGATGATGTCCGGCGCAGCATCCTGCACACACTGCAACGCCGCCGGCCCTGAGGCGACGTGGATCGGCTCGAACCCGGCGCGCTGCAGCGCGAACGTCAGGATCTCTACGGTGTGCGCATCATCTTCGACGAGCAGTACTCTGGGCACGCTGGCCTCCTGGGTGAGTGCGGTGCAGTGGCGAACGATGCCGGGCCCGCAGTGCCGCCGCTAGGCCCCCAGGCGGCTGCGCCGCCGCTCCCGCACCATGGCGGTGTCCGCGCTTTCAGCCATCGCCGCGGTCGAACGTGACCTCCTTATGGCCATCTTCCGCACCGCGTTGGACGTCCCGCATCGGGGAAAACCCCGATGCTGCCCGCTGGCTGGGCCGGCGGTCTCGAGGACCAGGATCGTCGAGGCCGAGGTGGATGAGCTCCACGCCAAGAAGTAGCTCGCGGGGTCGGTAGCTCGGAGGCCCTACCTCACGCGGATGCGAGACGCGTGAGGAAGTCCAGCGCCACTTGATCTAGCCACTCGGGGCGCTCGATAGCTCCGAGAGAGCGGCGCGTACCATTCGGGTCAGATGGGATCACTCGACGGGCAGGCGGCGCTGATCACGGGCGCGAGCAGTGGGATTGGGCGGACGACGGCGCTGCTGTTCGCCAAGGAGGGGGCGGCGGTGGGGCTGCTGGCGCGGCGCGGCGACGAGCTGGAGAAGGTGGCGGGTGAGATCCGCGGCGGGGGCGGGCGCGCGGCGGTGGCGCCGGCGGACCTGGCGGACGGGCGGGCGACGCGCGCGGCGGTGGCGGCGTTGATCCAGAAGCTGGGTCGTTTGGATGCGGTGGTCTACGCGGCGGGGACGAATATCCCGCAGCGCGCGCTGACGGTGCTGAGCGCCGAAGACTGGGATCTGCTGGTCCAGGCCAACCTGAGCGGCGCGTTCCACGTGACGCAGGCGGTGCTACCGACGATGCGGTCGCAGCAGAGCGGGCTGCTGATCTACGTGTCGTCGGGCGCGGTGCAGCGAGCGGACGTGTCGGGCGTGGCCTACCAAGCGACAAAGCACGGCATGGTGGGGCTGGCACACGCCACGCGCGAGGAGGAGAAGGGGAATGGCATCAGGACGACGGTGCTCTTCCCGGGACTGACCGAAACGCCGCTGCTCAACAAACGGCCGGTCCCGACGCCGCCCGAGGTGGTGGCGAAGGCACTGCAGCCGGAGGACACAGCGCGGGCGTGCCTGTTCGTCGCGTCGCTGCCCGCTCGGGCGCGCGTTCCGGAGCTGCAGCTGCTCCCCGCCGGCCTGTAGCACCGCCCTCTTAAGAAAGGAACAAACGAACCACCATGGGGATCTACGACGCGGCGCGCGGCGAGCGGGTGCCCGACGACGTGCTCGAGCGGCTGAAGCGCGTGACGACCGCGACGGCATGGAGCTACCTCAACCGTCACGGCATCAAGCGCCCGTTCATGATGGGGGTCCGCCCGCTCTCCGTCGACGACGTCTACCCGATGGTGGGACGCGCCCGCACCCTGCGGTATGTCCCGCTGCGTGAGGACCTTCTGCCGCTGCTGCGCGAGGGCGGCGCGGGCAGCATGTCCAACCCCCAGCGCGAGGCGATCGAGAGCGTCGAGCCGGGAGACGTCTTCGTCGTCGACGGTATGGGCAACCTGGAAGCCGCCACCATGGGCGACATCCTCGCCAGCCGCATCAAGGCCCGCGGCGCCGCCGGCATCGTCTCCGACGGCTGCGTGCGCGACTCGCCGTTCATCAAGCGCATGGGCATCCCCGTCTTCGTGCGCAGCGTCCACCCGGCGGCCAACACGAGCGCCATCCTCCCCTACTCGCACAACGACGTGATCCAGTGCGGCGGCGTGACCGTCGTGCCCGGCGACGTCCTGCTGGGCGACGAGGAGGGTGTCCTCGTGATCCCCGCCAAGCACGCCGCCGAGATCGCGGAGCACGGCCCCGAGCACGAAGCGAAAGAAAGCTTCCAGCGCGGCAAGATCCTGGAAGGGCTCCCCATCTCCCAGGTCTACCCGATCCTCAGCCCCGAGCTCGACGCCGAGTGGAACCGCGTCAAGTCTCGCGGGGACGGCGCGTAACGCGTATAAGGCGCGGGCGCCGGGACAGGGCTCCCATTCCGCCGCCCGCGGCGAAGCCGAACAGGTGCCCCTCCCACGAGATGCCGCGCTGGCCGGGCAGCAGCCCCGCCAGCGCGCCGCCGTAGAGGACCCCCGCCAGCAGCGCGAGCGCGAGTGACGTCAGGCTGCGCTCGAACCACGCCCGCGCGATGAGATACCCCAGGTAGCCGAACGCGACGCCGCTGGCGCCGATGTGAATCGTGTACGACGGCGCGAAGAGCCAGACCCCCAGTCCACCCGCCAGCGTGACGGCCACCGTCAGCAGTACGAAGTCGACCCGCCGCCGCACCAGCACCAGCCAGCCCAGGACCAGCAGCGGCGCCGTGTTGGCGATCAGGTGGCGCAGTCCGCCGTGCAGGAACGGCGCCAGCGGTATCCCCCATAACGACCGCGTCTCGCGCGGCCGGATGCCCAGCTGGTCCAGCGAGCCGCGCAGGAAGACCAGGTCGATCAACTCGGCCACCCACATCAGCCCGACGAAGCCCACCAGCAGCGCGGCCCGCAGCCTGAACTCGCGCAGCACCGCCAGCATGAGGCCCAGATGCTACGCGCTCACCAGAGTACGAACCGCCCAGCCCGATAGGCGGGGAGAGCTGCCGCTGGTCGCTTGCTCGGGTACGCTTGACGCCCGATCGTGGCGACGAAGACCAGCCCCGCGCCGCCCGCTCCGGCCACCGCGGCACCACCCGCCAAGGCAGCCACAAACGGCGCGGCGACGCGCTCCATCAGCGCGCTCACCGAGGTGCCGCTGGAGATCGCGGCGGCCCTCGCGCCCCGCGGCGTGACCCCCGCGGACATCCGCGCCTGCACCGAGACCGACCTCGACCACCAGGGCAACGACGCCCTCGAGTGGCTGGTCCTGACCGACGACCGCCTGTTCACGCTCGCCCAAGCCGAGCCTCGCGCGACGGCCGTCATCCTGACCGACCTGGCCTACGCCGGCCTCAAGGGAGCGCGCGGCGACGCCCGCGTCGGCAGCGGGATGCTCGAGGTCGAGATCGGGCTCCCGCCCTCGCCCGATCCCGGCGACGGGACGGAAGTGAAGCCCGCCAGCGTCTGGCAGGAGGTCCTGCGCTACTCCAACGCCCACGCCGGCAAGTTCGGCCGGCTCGGGCGCAAGCTGCACCAGCGCCTGGCGCAGCAGCGCCCGCTCGTCATCACCGCCGACGACGTCTGGGACACGCGCTGGTGCGTCAAGTGCTCGCGCCCCGTGCTGCAGTCCTCCGGCGCCATCATTCGCGGCGCCGACGGCAAGACCTACCGCATCTGCCCGCGCTGCGTCTCCAAGGGGCAGGTCGTCCTGCGCCTGCTCGGACTGATGCGCCCCTACTGGCCGTTCGCCCTCGTCGCGCTCGCGCTGCTGGGGACCACCATCGCCCTCGACCTCGTCCCACCGCGCCTGACCAAAGTGCTGATCGACACCGTCTTCGGCGGCCTGCCACCCGCGCCGTGGTTCGAGTTCCTGGCCGGCGTCGCCGGCGTCGCCGCGCCGCTCCAGATGCTCGTCCTGCTCGTCGTGCTGCTCGCCTGCGTCCAGCTCAGCAAGGTGCTCATCACTATCAGCAACGGCGCACTCGCCACCCACATCGGCACGCGCGTCACGTTCGACATTCGCCTGCGCCTCTTCCGCCGCCTGCAGGAGCAGTCGGTGGCGTACTACGACCAGCAGTCCGTCGGCATCCTGATGACGCGCGTCGCGCAGGACACCGAGGAGCTGCACGGCTTCATCTCGCACATCACCAGCGGCTTCCTCGTCCAGATCGTGCTGCTCGTCGCCGTCGGGCTGACGCTGTTCACCATGAACGCCACGCTCGCGCTCTACACCCTCCTCCCGGCGCCGCTGGTCATGGCGACCACCTTCGCCTACTGGCGCTTCGTGCTGCCGCGCTACTACCACTTTGCCGACCAGCGCGGCCGCCTCGCCAATGTGCTCTACGCCACGCTCTCTGGCGTCCGCGTGGTGAAAGCCTTTGGCCAGGAGTGGCGCGAGATCGGGCGCTTCACCGGCGCCGCGGAGCGACTGCGCCGCGCGCGCATCGCCGTCGATCGCTCGCAGACCACCTACTACCCGCTGGTCAGCTTCGTCTTCAGCCTCGGTGGCCTCATCGTCTGGTACGCGGGCGGCAAAGACGTCCTCGGCCAGCGGGGCATGACGCTCGGCACGCTGATGGCCTTCTTCGGTTACCTCGGCCTGTTCTACGCGCCGATGAACCAGCTCACCCAGATCGGCCAGTGGCTGACCAGTTTCATGACTGCGGCGTACCGGCTGTTCGACGTGTTGGACGCGGAGCCGCAGATCGAGGAGGCGGCCGAGCCGCAGGCGCTCCCCGCGCTGCGGGGTGAGATCGAGTTCGACCGCATGACGTTCGGCTACGACCCCCACTACCCCGTCCTCCACGACATCTCGCTGCGCATCGAGCCCGGCGAGATGATCGGGATCGTCGGGCCGAGCGGATCGGGCAAGTCGACGCTGGTCAACCTGCTCAACCGCTTCTACGACCCCGTCGAGGGCGCCATCCGTGTCGACGGCGTCGACCTCCGCCAGGCCAAACGCGACGACCTCAGGAAGCAGATTGGCCTCGTGCTCCAGGAGCCGTTCCTCTTCCGCGGGACCATCAAAGAGAACCTCGCCTATGGGCGGCCCGACGCGAGCATGGAAGAGATCATCCAGGCTGCGTCGGCCGCGAACGCCCACCAGTTCATCATCCGCCAGTACGACGGCTACGACACGCGCCTCGGCGAGGGCGGATCGGGCCTGTCCGGTGGGGAGCGCCAGCGCCTGTCCATCGCGCGCGCGCTGCTCTGCGACCCGCGCATCCTCATCCTCGATGAGGCCACGTCATCCGTCGACACCGAGTCCGAGCAGGCCATCCAGGACGCGCTGGCCGAGCTGACCAAGGGGCGCACCACGATCGCTATCGCCCACCGACTGTCCACCCTCCGGAACGCCGACCGCATCGTCGTGCTCGAGCACGGTCGCGTGAAGGAGACCGGCACCCACCAGGAGCTGATGGCCCTGGGCGGTCTCTACCACCGGCTGGTGTCCATCCAGCTCCGGCTGTCCAAGAACATCTCGCTGCCGAACGTCGACGCGCAGCAGCAGGCGGCGCTCGAGGAGGCCGCCGACAAGAAGGAGGCGGGAGAGCAGAAGACCGCCTCGACGTACAAGAAGGCGCGCTTCCTCCGTCCGGACGAGGTGACGTTCGAGCGTCTCCCCAACGGCGAGCTGCGCGCGACGGTGCAGGCGGCCGAGGCCGACGGTGAGGTCGAGGTGCTCGATCACGTGCGCCTGTTCCAGGCGATGCCGCTCACCGAGCCCGAGCATTACGTCTCCATCCGCCACGGCCACCCCCGCCAGCGCGAGGTGGGCATCATCCCGCACCTCTCCGACTTGGCGCCCGAGCAGCGCCGCCTGGCGCAGGAGGGGCTGCGCCGGCGCTACATCTCGCAGATCGTGCTCAAGATCAGCCGCATCAAGCAGGAGTTCGGCCTGCTCGAGTGGGATGTCGAGACCGACCGC
>DASTZM010000265.1:0-2014 GCA_035764305.1 Chloroflexota bacterium
GCCGCACGGCTTCTTTCGTCGTTGAGCCAGGGCCAAATGGCCCGACAGCCCGCACACGCCAAGAGGCGCAACAATCGGTCGCCGGCGTCATTGATCTGGAGGAAACCTAATACCACAGCGCACGGTGTGACCTTGACCAAGCTGGGCGATCCTGGCAAACCCTCTGCGGCAAGTCGTCGCCGTCAGGAGGTCCCCGCATGGACGTGGCCCAGATCCGCGCCCTCAAGCCCCGACTCGACAACTACCTGGCGCGCTTCGCGGACTGCTTCGCCCGTTGCGACACACGTGAGCACCTCGCCGTCTACGTCACCGGCCAGCTGTCCGACCTCGCCCAGAAGAGCGTCGAGCCCATCGCCCTGGCCGCCGGCATCCCGCCGCGCACCCTCCAGGAGTTCCTCGCCCGGTACAAGTGGGATGAGGACGCACTCCGGCGGCGGCTGCACCACACCGTCGCCCGTGAGCACGCCTACCCGCACAGCATCGGGCTGATCGACGAGACCAGCGACCTTAAGAAGGGAGTCCAGACGCCGGGCGTACAGAGGCAGCACTGCGGGGCCGTGGGCAAGAGGGACAACTGCATCGTCACGGTGCACCTGGGCTATGCCGCGGACGACCTCCACACCCTGCTCGACGGCGAGCTGTTCCTGCCCGAGAGCTGGTCGGATGATCGCCCCCGGTGCCGCGCGGCGGGGATTCCCGACACGATGGTCTACCGTCCCAAGACCGAGATCGCCCTGGAGCTCTACGACCGCGCCGTCGCGCACGGGGTCCACTTCGCGTGGCTGACGTTCGACGAGTGGTACGGCACCAAGCCGGCGTTCCTGCAGGCACTGGATGCCCGCGAACAGAAGTTCGTGGGCGAGGTGCACAAGGACTTCGTGGCGTGGGCGAAGCGGCCGCGGGTGACGGGCCGCCCGTACCGCCGCGGGGGCCGAGGCCGACCGCGTCGCGTGCCGCGTCTGGTTGCGGGCAGCCCCAAGCCGCTAGCAGTGGGCGACATGCTGCGATACCACGCGCCGCTACGGGACCAGAAGTGGGTGCGGTATCGTGTCAAGGACGGCGAGAAGGGGCCGATGGTCTGGGAGGCCAAGTCGATCCCGATCCATCCGAAGAACGAGGTCGGCCTGCCCGAAAGAACCTATCGCCTGATCGTGGCGCGGAACGTGTTGGCCCCGGACGAGGTGAAGTACTTCGTGAGCAACGCCCCGCCCGAGACGCTGCTCCCGACGTTGTTGCTCGTGGCGTTCTCGCGCTGGCGGGTGGAGCGCTGCTTTGAGGACGAGAAGGGGGAGCTGGGCCTGGATCACTACGAGGGTCGGAAGTACCAGGGGCTGAAGCGGCACCTGATCCTGACGGCGGTGAGCCACCTGTTCCTGGCGACGGTCCACCAGGAGCTGCGGGGGGAAAAACCCGGAGCTGACGGTGTGCCAGGTGCGGACGGCGATGTCGTCGGTGGTGAGGGGACTGTGGCTCTCGGGCCGGTGTGGGACTCGGCTGCTTGAGCGGACGGCCGAGGAGTTGGAGTACACACAGGCCCGCCGAGCGCAGGCCCGGAAGAGTCACACGAAGGCCACGCGGCGGAAGCTTCACGCCGCCGGCGTCCGACTCACGACACTGATCCGATGCCGATGGCCGACCAACCGTGCGCTGTAGTACTAACAGGTTGACGCTCAAGGCTGCGTCGCGCTGCCGCCCGGCTTCGAGAACACAACCGTTCTCGTCGAACAACTCGACGCGGACACGATCGTCATTCGGCTGGCCGGAGACACCCCGGAACTGGTGACGCGACTGTGCGAAGATACGATTCCGCCACTTTCGGACCGGGATTGGGCGATCCTCATGGAAGCACTGGAGCGGCCGCCGCAGCCGAATGAGGCGATCCGCCGGCTGATGCGGGGACAAAGCGAATGAGCCGGAGGCGAAGCAATCACCTCCGGCTCACCGCTAAACAACAACCACAGGCGTGTCACCCCTGCACCGGCATGCAGACCTGCTCCAGCAGCTTCTCGCACTG
>DASTZM010000266.1:0-5054 GCA_035764305.1 Chloroflexota bacterium
TGGATCTGGCGCTGCGCCTGGACGCGGCGGTGCTGGAGGTCGTCACGGCGCACCGCCCGCTCGTCGCCACTGAGCCAGCCCTTCCGCGCCCGCCGCAGCGCATCCTCCAGCACGGCCGGCTCGGCCAGCAGCGCGCACAGGTCCGCCCAGACCAGCGCGTCGAGGCGCGCGGTCGCCAGCTGCCGGGCGCGGCACGGCTCGGGACGGTGGCGGTTAATGAGCACGTCCATGCCCTTGCAGCGGTAGTAGGCGTAGGTCCCGTTGTTCCACACGTTGAGTGCCAGGCCGCAGCGGCGGCAGCTGAGCAGGCGGCGCAGGAGGTACTCGCCCCGTGTGTTGCGGGTCGCCCACTGGCGGTTGCGCGCCACACGCTCCTGCGCCTGGGCGAACCGCTCGGCCGAGACGATGGCCGGGACCGCCACGGGGATCCAGTCCTCGGGCGGGCGGAGCCGGCACGACTCGCCGCCCTCCGTCTTGGGTTCGCGACCGACGAGCGGGTGGCGGCGCTTGGCGGGCACCATCTGCTTCTGGTTGCCGTAGGCGGTGCCGGCGTAGGTGCGGTTCGTGAGGATCTTGCGCACGCTCGACGGGTTCCAGTAGGGCCCGCCGCTCGGCGTGGGCACGCGCTCCGTGACCAGGCGCTGCGCCACCCCGTAGAGCGTCAGCCCCTCCTCAACGTACCAGGCGAACATGCGCCGCACGACTGCCGCGGCGTCCTCGTCGACCCTGACGCCGGCCGGGTCGCGCGGGTGGGTCGGGTCGAGGCAGTAGCCATACGGCGGGGTGCTCCACGGCAGTAGCCGCCCCGCGCGCAGCGCCGCCAAGCGACCACGGCGCATCCGGTCGGCGATGACGGTGCGCTCGTACTCGGCGACCGCGCCGCGGATCTGGATGACCAGCGCGTCCTGCGGGTCGCCGGTCGGCGGGCGCTCGAGAAACACCACCAGGCACCCGGCGCGCTCGAATTCCTCGAGCAGCCACACCTGGTACGCGTAGCGCCGCGCCAGGCGGTCGGGGCCGGTGACGAGCACCACGTCCACCCGGCCGCTGGCCACCGCGTCCCGGAGCCGGTCGAGCGCCGGCCGGTCCAGCCGCGCGCCGCTGTGGCCGTCGTCGCGGAAGACGCGCTCGTCGGGCAGCACCCAGCCGTGCTGCGCCGCATAGCTCCGCAGCCGCTCAAGCTGCTGCTCGATGGTCTGCGCCTCCGCCTGCCGCTCCGTCGACACCCGCGCGTAGGCGGCCACCACCGGGGCGGCCGGGCTCGCCACGTGGTCCACGTGCGAAATCGCTGTCGCTGTCATCCTGTTGCCTCCTGTCGTCGCGCGCGGCGCTTGCGGTGTGCTCATCCACGGGCCGCACGTCCAGCAGCAGGCGAAGTGCGCGACGCCAGCGCCACTCGGCGTCCGCCGTCCACACGTGCGCGCGGTGGACGCACAGCGGGTACTCCTGTCGGTACGTGCGTGCTCCTCGGGGCATTGCCCACCTCCTCGGCCGGGATCTGAGGAGGTGCGTCAGGAACCCGGCCAGCGGCCGCCGTGAGCGGCGCGCTGCCACTCGGTCGCCGCCGGTAGGGGCGCAGCGCCACGCGTGCGTGGCGCGTCAGGCAGCAGTGGTGGGTTGTGGTGACGCCATTTCGAGGGGGTTGTTGGACCAGATCTGGTGCCAGTGGTCGCGCGGGAACGCGGCGTAGGCGAGCACCTCGTCCTCGGCGGCGTCGAGCAGCTGCGCCAGGCGGGGGAAGCGGGGGCGGAAGCCGTCGGCGACGTGGCGCCAGGTCTCGCGGGCGCTCGCAGCGTCGGGCTGGAAGAAGGCCGTGCGAATCGTGGCGGCGACCATCTGCTGCGCGTGCTTGGGGACCTGGCACAGCGCATTGCGCATGAGATGGGTGCGGCAGCGCTGCCAGCTCGCGCCGTGCAGCGTCGCGGCGACCGCGGCTTTCAGCCCTTCGTGCGAGTCGCTGGTCACCAGCCGCACGCCGGCGAGTCCGCGCGCCACCAACCCCCGCAGGAACGCCAACCAGAAGGCGCCGTCTTCGCTCGGACCCACGTCGAGGCCGAGCACCTCGCGCTCGCCGCTCGCGCGCACGCCCACCGCGATGACCACCGCCACAGACGCGATGCGGCCGTCCTGGCGCACCTTCACGTAGGTGGCGTCGAGCCAGACGTAGGGATACGGGCCCGCCAGAGGACGGCTGCGGAATCGCTCGACTTCGCCGTCCAGCGCCGCGCAGATCCGGCTCACCTGGCTCCTGGAGAGGCCCTCCATCCCCAGCGCCTTCACCACGTCGTCCACGCGCCGCGTACTCACCCCCTGCACGTACGCCTCCTGCACCACCGCCGCCAGCGCCCGCTCGGCCCGCCGGCGCGGCTCGAGCAGCGCGGGGAAGTAGCTCCCGTCCCGCACCCGGGGCACGCGCAGCTCCATCGTCCCCACGCGCGTGTCCCAGGGCCGCTCCCGATGGCCGTTGCGCTCGCCCCGCCGCTCGGGGCTGCGCTCGTAGCGCTCGGCGCCCACGTGCTGGGTCACCTCGGCCTCCATCAGCGCCTGCGCCAGCACCCGCACGCCCTCCCGCAGGAAGTCGGCGTCCCGCTCCACCTCGCCCTTGCGCAGCAACTCGGTCAATGCCATCCTTAGGTCGTCGGCCATCGCGTCGGTCTCCTCCATCGTGGTCTGGACAACTCCGATGGAAACCACGCGATGGCCGGCGCTGTCAACCGGCGTTACCGATTCCCCACACCCCGCGGGACTCTACTCCCGAAGAGCGGACGGCCGCGCGTGCCCGACCGCGCCGCGCTGACCGGCATCCGGTTCGTGCTCGAGACGGGCTGCCCTGGGCAGGCATTGCCGAAGGGGTTGGGCTGCGGCAGCGGCTCCACCTGCTGGCGTCGGCTGCGGGACTGGCAGCGCGCGGGCGTGTGGGAGCGGCTCCACCGCCTGTTGCTCGACCGGCTCGGGAGCCACGGCCGCATCGACTGGTCGCGGGCGGCAGTGGACTCGCGCAGCATTCCGGCGAAAAGGGGGGCGAGGCGACTGGCCCGAATCCGACCGACCGAGGCAGGCCCGGCACGAAGCATCACCTGCTCGTGGAC
Organism: Chloroflexota bacterium; assembly: GCA_035764305.1. Lineage (GTDB taxonomy): Bacteria > Chloroflexota > UBA11872 > UBA12225 > UBA12225 > DASTZM01. The sequence goes on from DASTZM010000266.1 coordinate 3,090, forward strand.
CGCAACGGTATCCCGCTGGCGGCGCTCATCAGCCCGGCGAACTGGCACGCCTCCCGGCTGCTGGAGCCGCTGCTGGACGCGGTGCAGCCCACCAAGGGTCTGTGGGGCCGCCCGCGCAAACGTCCGGAGAAGCTGCATGGCGACAAGGGCTACGACTTCGACCGCTGCCGCCACGCATGTCGCAAACGGGGCATCACGCCGCGCATCGCCCGGCGGGGCATCGAGTCGAGCGCGCGGCTGGGCCGTCACCGCTGGGTGGTGGAGCGCACGCTGGCCTGGCTTGCGCGCTTCCGGCGGCTGACCGTCCGCTACGAACGGCTGGCAGAGACCCACCGAGCCTTCCTTACGCTCGCCTGTGCGCTCATCTGCTGGACGCAGCTCTGACGGGCGACGGGACCGCGCTGGTGGGGCGTCAGACCGTGGCGGACACCAGCTGCTCGATGTGCCGCACCTGCATCCCATCCGGCCGGCCGGCGAAATAGTGGGCGTTCGCTTCGGCAGGCGTGAGATGGAAGACTCGGGCGAAGCCCAGGTCGTGCAAGTGGGCGCACAGCTCGTCGGGGCGGAAGAAGGTCACCCACGGCTCGCCCAGCCCCACCGTACGCTGAACAAGCTGGCGCTTCCCCTCCCGCTCGTCGTCCGGGAGGGCGTCGTCCGACAGGACAAACGTCAGCACGATCGTGCTCGGCGCGGGAAGTCCGGCGACGAAGCGCAGTGTCTCGTCGATGGCAGGGCGGGTGAGGAACTGCGTCACCGCCAGCCAGGTGAAGGCCGCGGGGCGCGTCTCGTCGAAGCCGGCGGCCGTGAGCCCCGCCGCGAGCGATTCGCGCTCGAAGTCCACCGGCGCCCAAGCGAGGTTGGTCGGCAGGGAGATACCGGCCGCGGCCAGGCTCTCGCGTTTCCACGCCTGGGTGGCCGGGCGGTCGACCTCGAAGATCTGCAATGCGCCGGCATAGGGCGGCTGCCGGTACGCGAAGGTGTCCAGTCCCGCCCCGAGGACGACGTATTGGCGGATGCCCTGCCGCGCCGCTCCGGCCAACTCGTCCTCGGCGAAGCGACTGCGGTACACCATCTGGGCTCGGGTGTGCTTCCGCTCAGGGAGGCGGCAGGTCTCCAAAGCCGCCGCGAGCGCGCCCGGCGCAGCCGCCTCCACGAGCCGCACGGCGAGCGGATCCGCGAGCACCTTCGGCTCGTCATCGACGAGCTGGTGGAGCGCGCGCATCACGCCTGCGTTGCGGGCCGTCGTGCTGGCCTGCCCCTGCTCCATGAGTCACCTCCCGTCGCACGCCGATCGGGCGTCGCTCTATGGGGCGTAGTGTAGTCCTGCATCTATCGCCGCACAACGGCGCGGCCATGGAGCAGACGCGGGGTTGTGAAACGCGCTCTAAGTAGGTCACGCACCCCTCTCGATTGCCGCGACCCGTCATCTCGGCGCGCACACGAACGCACGCATGTGTGCCTCACCAGGAACCGAGCCTCCTTTGGCCGTGTGCAGGCACGGCGTCTGCGTGGAACCACCTGCCGCCCATGCGGGCACGGCCCGTGGTGGTCGACAGGCAGCACGACAGGCACGACGGAACCTCCGTGGGCGTGCATCGCCCGTGGGGCTAGCCACTAACCAACCACTAACCAAGAGGAGACACGGAGAGACCATGAAGACGAACATGAACAGACGAGTGGGTATGACCGCGGTGGCACTCGCGCCCGCGCTGGGCGGCATCGCCGCCAAGGCGGGGACCGCGCTCGCGGCCGGCGGCGTTGCCTTCCCGGTGAACTTCGCCGGGACGAGTGCGCTGGGCGCGGTGAACTTCGCCGGCACCTACGCCATCCAGAAGTTTGAGCTGCGCAGCAACAAGATTTACGCGGTGGGCACCCTCGCGGGCCAGGTGACCGGTGCCGTCGCCGGCACCGTGAGCGGCCTCGCCGCGTCGATCCCCCTGCTCGACGCCGCCTCTTCCGGCGACT
>DASTZM010000267.1:0-3238 GCA_035764305.1 Chloroflexota bacterium
ACCGCGAAGGGCTCGCTGATCAAGATCATGGTCACGCTCTCCACCGCGCGGCCGGAGGAGCACCGCTACCGCCTGTTCGGCACAGCGGGCGCGGCGGAGTGGTTTTCTTACGAGAAGGCCGCGCGGCGCTACTCGCGCGGCGCCGCGCCGCGCACCGGGTGGGAGGTGCTGCCCATCGGCTTCGCCGCCCGCGGGGAGGACCGCACCGCGGGCCACGGCGGGGCAGACCTCAAGCTAGCGCGCCACTTCGCGCAGAGCGTCCTGGATGGCCGGCCCGCTCCGATCGACATCTACCGCATGATCGAGTACACGCTCCCCGGCATCATGGCCAACAGGTCGGCCGAGCTGGGGGGCGCCCCGCTCTCGATCCCGGACTTCCGCGCGAAGCCCTTCACCCACTCCGACTTCTGGGATCACCTGGGCCTGCCGGACGAAGACCCACCCGCGACGCCGTACCAGCCGCTCGCAACCTAGGGAGCGGGCCTGGGCGGGGCGGACTGCACCGGCCGGGCGGCCTGCTGGGCGTGCCAGGTGGTCCAGGTGCCCTCTACCAGCCGCGTCCGGCCAGCGCCCTCGAAGACGAGCAGGCGGGTGGCCACCGTGTCGATGAAGAAGCGGTCGTGGCTGACCACCACGATCCCGCCGGGGAAGTGCGCCAGCGCGCGCTCCATCACCTGAATAGTCGTCAGGTCGAGGTGGTTGGTCGGCTCGTCGAGGAGCAGCACCTGGGCGCCCGAGAGGAGGCACTGCACCAGCGCGACGCGCGCCTTCAGACCTCCCGAGAGCGTCCCGATGCGCTGCATCTGCTCGGCCTCGGTGAAGCGCATGAGCGAGAGGAACCGATTGACCTGCCGGCGGCCCGACCTGAGCTGGCCGCTCAGGCTGGCGTTGAGGACCATGGGCAGCGTGTTGATGTGCTTCGTCACCGACGCGTCCGGCGGCAGCTCGGCCAGCACCTCGTTGAAGGAGACGAACCGGACGCCGTGGTGCCACACGACGCGCCCGCTGTCGGGCGGCTCGTCCTGCGCCATGACGCGCAGGAGGGTGCTCTTCCCGATCCCGTTTGGCCCCACCACGGCGACGCGGTCGCCCTTGGCGATCTCGAACGTCAGCGGCCCGAAGAGCCGCTGAGCGTCGTAGCCTTTGCACAGCTCCTCAACCAAACAGAGTCGCGTCGGCACCGAGAGCAGTGAATAGAGGCCGGTGATGATCGCGTCGACGGGCCGTGGCTCGGTCTGCTTCTTGATGTTGGCCAGGCGCCGCTTGAGTGCGTTCGACGGGTCGCGGGCGTCCTCGCGCCGGCGTGCGATCGCTTCCTGCTCGTACGCCAGCAGCTCGGCCTCATGCTCGAACTGGCGCTCCAGGGTCTTCAGCCGGAGCGGCTTGAGCCGCACGTAGTTGGAGTAGCTCCCCTCATACTCCTGCAGGTGATGGGACTCCACCTCGACGACGCGCGTGGCGACGCGGTCAAGGAAGTGCCGGTCGTGGCTGACGACGATCGTCGCGCCGCGATGCTTCGACAGCCACCCTTCGAGCCAGGACACCCCCTCGACGTCGAGGAAATTGGTGGGCTCGTCCAGCAGCAGAACGTCGGGCCGCTCAAGGAGCAGCTTCGCCAGGCTGGCCCGATTTCGCCAGCCGCCCGAGAGGCGTTCCACCGGCCGCTGGCGCAGCGCGGCGTTAGGCCCGTCAAAGCCGAGCTTGGAGAGAACGGTGTCGATCTCGGTCTGGTACGTCCATCCGCCGCGGTGCTCGATCTCCTGCGCCAGCGCGTCGTGCCGCTCGAGCAGCGTGGCCTGCTCCTTCCCACCGACGGCGGGATCACCGAGGCGCGCCCCCACGGTCTCCAGCTCCTCCTGGAGCGCCCGGACGCCGGCGAAGACCTCCTCCAGCTCCTCGACGACGGTGCGGTCGCCGACCAGCTCGGAGAACTGTGAGAAGTAGCCGACGCGCGTGCCGAGGGCCAGCGTGACGGTCCCGGCGTCGGGCGCGAGCTGGCCCAGGATGAGGCGCAGCAGCGTGGTCTTGCCCGCGCCATTCTTGCCGATCAACCCCACCCGCTCGCCCGCCACCAGCCGAAAGTACACGTCGCGCAGCACGACGCGGTCCTTCCGGTCCCCGAGCCGAACCGTGACGTTCTCAACCAGGATCAAGGACATGAAGCCACCTACGACAGAAGGGCGCAGTGCGCCCAGAGGGAACGACGAAGAGGGCGCGCCTGAGATGAGGAGCGGCGCGCGGGGGCGAGGCTTCGGGAGCCCGCCGGGGTCTTAGAGCACTACGTGCATGTCGGCGAACATGCGGTAGCGCGAGTATAGCCCCGTGCGGCGCGCCGGGCGTGCCCGCTGGTGGACCCCGCCGTTCGGGCCGGGATTGCGTGGTCTAGCCGGAACCGGCCTATGATTCCGGTGCTTTCGCGCTACACACGTGCCCGGCCTGCGCACCCTCCTGAAGACGCTCCGCGAGCTCGGATTCCCCGCCGACGACGGCGCGGGCGGCCGCGGCGCGGCCGCGCCGGGAGGTGGCAACGGGAGGGCCGCCCGAGATGCCCGAGACGCCCGAGACGCCCGTGACGCCCAGGAGCGCCCGGACGACGGACTAGAGCAGCCCGCCCGGCAACTCTCGGACTTCGCCGGCGCACTGTTCCGTGAGTACGAGGCGTGGCTGGGCGACTGGGACGACGCCTGCCGGCGCGCCGCGCGGGGCGGGACAGATGCGCAGGACACCATCTTCACCTTTGCCCGGCTGCGCACGGCCTTCCCGTTCGCCGAGTCGCTGATGGACGACGAGACGATCGAAGCGCTGCGCGCGCTGCCGTGGGACTCCCACCACCGGGCGCTGCTGGGCTTCGATCTCGACGCGCGCGCGCTGCGCGACCAGGCCGAGCGGCGTATCAGCCAGGCGTGCTCGATCCTCGGCGAAGTGGCCCTGGCGGTCCCGACGGTAGGCGATTACCAAACGCGCCTGCGCTGGTTGCAGCGCATCGCCACGGCGCAGGGCAGGCAGGCCCACGAAGCGCTGCTGGCGGCGCTGCTGGCGCCGCCCGATCAGCCGCTGCTCGAGTGCGCGACGCCGCAAAGCCTGCACGCCGCAGCGGCGGTGGTGGGGCGCCTGTGCGCGCGAGCCCGCCTGCCCGCGGGCGGTCCGGTGGCGGGCGCGCTGGCGGCGCTGGGGACCCGTGCAGCCGATCTACTCGCCGCGCGTCCGCAGCTGGCTACTCCCCCCGCCGGGGAGCTGG
>DASTZM010000268.1:0-4357 GCA_035764305.1 Chloroflexota bacterium
GGCGCGGGGGATGGCGACGGAGGAGGGGGTGGACGAGGAGCGGGCGGCGGCGGCGAGTGAGCGGGTGCTGACGATCATGCGGCAGCGGGCGGCGCTACTGGGGCTGTCGGGCGGAGGAGGGAAGGCGGCGGTGCAGGTGACGGCGGGGGCGATGGCGGCGGCGCAGGCGGGCGGGGTGAACACGGAGGGGCCGCTGCCGGCGAACGCGAAGGTGCAGGTGGTGGTGGAGTACGTGGACGACCGGCGGGACCTGGGGAGGTAGGGGTGCCGGAGGTGTGGGCTGAGAAGGGAGCGGAGACGTGGTGACTGACGTGGTGACTGACGGGGTGTCTGGGGTGGTGACTGACGGGGTGTCTGAGATGGTGTCTGGCGGTGTGTCCGACGGGGGGCGGGCCGTGTCAGACGGGACGAGCTCGGCGTCTGACGCGGGCGGGGGAGTGTCTGACGGGTTGGCGTACCGGCGGCGGGTGAAGCTGCTGCGGGTGCGGGAGTACCAGCGGGAGGTGTGCCACTTCCCGGTGGTGGACTCCGACGTGCGGGGCGGGAGCAAGGAGGCGCGGAACGATCTGGTGACGCCGCTGGCGGAGGGCGGGACGGTGTGGGTGCCGAGCCCGGCGAAGGCGCCGTGGGTGCGGGGGTGGCTGCAGGAGGTGATTGGATTTCCGGAGCTGAAGCACGACGACCGGTGCGACGCGATGAGCATGGCGCTGCAGCGGCTGCGGGGGTACGTGGCGCCGTACTGTGCGGTGATCCCGCCGGTGCGGGTGGATCTGGATCGGGTGGCGTTCTAGGGGGGCGAGGGCTCCTGCGGTGCGGGTGTGGGCGGGGGTATCGGGGTTTTTCCTGATCCTGCGCGGCTCGCCGGGCGCTAGGGTGGGGAGGGACGGGGCGATTGGCCGCCGTTGGTCCGTTCCGCCCGTGGGACACGCAACGGAGCCGGCATGCCAACCACGGCGCAACGGGGGCCGGTGGCGCCTGGGCAGGGCGGACTGCTCCGCACTAAGCTTGGGGTGCCGCCGCTGCGGGGCGGCGTTGTGGCCCGGACGGAGCTCCTGGACACGCTCGACCGCGGCCTGGGTGGGCGCCTGATCCTGGCCTCCGCGCCGGCCGGCTTCGGCAAGACGACGCTGGTCAGCCACTGGCTGGCCGAGCGCGATGTCAGAGCGGGCTGGCTCTCGCTCGACGCCGGGGACAACGACCCGGCCCGTTTCTGCCGCTACCTGCTGGCCGCGGCCGAGCCGCTGCTGGAGGGAGACGACGCGGCGGTGCGCGGCCTTCTGGCGGAGCCGCAGCTGGCGACGGGTGCGGTCGCGGCGGTGCTCGTCAACGGGCTCGCCGCGCTGCCCCACCCCGGTCTGCTCGTCCTGGACGACCTGCACGTCATCACCGAGCCGGCGGTCTACGAGCTGATCGCGTCATTGGTGGAGCACCTGCCGCCGCCCGCGCGTGTGGTTCTGCTGAGCCGAGCCGATCCGCCGCTCCAACTCGCGCGCCTGCGGGCGCGCGGGGAGCTGCTGGAGATCCGAGTCGATCGCCTGCGCTTCAGCGCTCCCGAAGCCGGCGCGTTTTTCGCCGGCACGATGGGGCTGCGGCTGGACGAGGCGGACGTGGCCGCGCTGACCGAGCGGACGGAGGGATGGCCCGCCGGCCTCCAGCTCGCCGCGCTCTCGCTGGAGGGGCGGAGCGACGCGGGCCAGTTCATCGCCGCCTTCACCGGCAGCCACCGCTTCGTGCTCGACTACCTGCTGGAGGAAGTACTCGAGCGCCAGCCGCCCGACGTCCAGCGGTTCCTCCTGGAGACGTCGATCCTGGAGCGCCTGTCGGTCGAGCTGTGCGCCGCGGTCACGGCCAGGGGCGGCGACGGCGACGGCGACGGCGGGGAGTCCCACCTGCGCCGGCTGGAGCGGTCCAACCTGTTCGTCGTGCCGCTCGACGACGAGCGGCGCTGGTACCGCTACCACCACCTGTTCGCGGATTGCCTGCGGGCCCGGCTGGGCCGGAGCGACCCCGCGCTCCCGGCGACGCTGCACCGCCGGGCCGCGGAGTGGCTGGCCGCCAATGGATCGCAGGAAGACGCGGTCGAGCACGCGCTGCTGGCCGCCGACCCGGCGTACGCCGCCGGTCTGGTGGAGAGCGTCGCGTTCGACGTGCTCGCGCGCAGCGAGTTCGCGACGGTCCGGCGGTGGCTGGACGCGCTGCCCGCGGAGGAGGTCGAGCGCTCCCCGTCGCTATGCGTGTATTGCGGCTGGGTGTTCCTGGAGGCGTTCCTCGCCGACCGCGCGAGGCGGTGGCTCGACCGGCCCGCCGACGCGGATCTGCCGGCGCATCTGCGCTTGCTGCGGGCGGCGCTTCAAGCGCGCCTGCGGTGGCTGCACGGCGCCCCGGGCGAGGCGAGGACGCTGGTGGGCGAAGACCTGCTCGACGCCGTCCTAGCCGACGAGTCGGCCATTCCCAACGCGCCCATCCGCGCGTACCTAGTGCTTTACGCAAGCGCGCAGCTGGCCGAGGCGCTCCGACTCCAGGGGCAGCTCCGCCGGGCCGCCCAGACGTACCGGGACGCGCTGCGACGCAGCGGGGACATCGCCCCGGACATGCGTCTGATGGCCGCGCGCAGCTTCGCCGAACTGGGGCTGGGGCGGCTGCTGTATGAGCTGGACGACCTCGCGGCCGCGGAACTGCACCTGGCGAACGGGATCGACATGGCGCGCCGCGCGGGCAACGACCAGTACGCCGCGTGGGGCGCAATGTTCCTGCCGCCGGTCCGGCAGGCCCAGGGGCGCGGCGCGGAGGCGCGCGCGCTGGTCGACGAGGCCGAAAAGAGTGCCCGGCGGCGGGGCGTCAACGCCGAGGTGGTCTGGTGCGCAGCCCTACGGGCGCGGCTCGCCCGGGCGCAGGGCGATCTTGCTGCCGTCGCGGCCTGGGTGGGCGATCACCGTGCGAGCGTCGAGCGGGCACCAGACGCGCCGCTGGGCTACATCGAGGCATTCGCGGAGGCCACCTACGCGCGGTCGCTGCTCGCTCTGGGTCGAGCGGGCGAGGCCCGGGGCCTTGTCGAGCGTCTGCTCACGCGGGCCAGCGCCGCCGGTCAGACCCGCCACGTGGTCGAGCTGCTCATCCTGGGGGCGCTCGCCGCTCAGGCGGAGGGCGACACCGCGCGCGCGATCGCGTCGCTCGATCGCGCGCTCACGCTCGCCGAGCCGGAGGGCTACGTCCGGACCTTCGCGGGCGAGGGCGAGGCGCTGGCGGACCTTCTGGCGCAGGGGCGCTGGTCCAACGTGAGCGCGACGTACGTACAGCGGCTGCTGGCCGCCGCGCGTCGGTCGGGCACGCAGCCCACGCCCGCGCCGGCCGTGTCCACCTCCGGCGCGCCATCGCAGACCGAGGAGAGCCCCTTCGTCGAGCGTCTCACCCCGCGGGAGCTCGAGGTCCTCCACCTGATTGCCGCGGGACGCTCGAACCGCCAGATCGCCGCCGCCCTGGTGATCACCCTGAATACGGCCAAGACCCACGTCCACGCCGTGTGCGGCAAGCTCGGCGCCGAGAACCGGGCCCACGCCGCCGCACGCGCGCGACAGCTCGGCCTCCTGCCCTAGTCGCCCCAGTCGCGACCGTCCCACCAATCCCGCCAGTCCCACCAGTCTCGTTCGTCGCCCAGGCGCCACGGCCGCCGGGCGCGCGCCGGCCAACCAACCCCCCAGATCACCCCATCGGGTGACGACGCGGGTGGGGGTTGGGCCCGATCATCGATCCAGGAGGCACCAGGACCCACAACCCATGCCCACCGCCTCGGGCAGATACCGCATCCGCGTTCACGGCGAACTGGGGCCCGAGTGGTCCACCTGGTTCGACGACCTGGCGGTGACGGCACGCCCCGACGGCGACACGATGCTCGAGGGTGTCGTGCGAGACCAGGCCGCGCTGCACGGGCTGCTGGGGCGGATCCGTGACCTCGGCCTGACGCTGATCAGCGTCAAGTCACTCGACCACCATAGAAAGGAAGGCACAGAGACATGTCGAACGCAGTGATCGCGGGACCGATCGCTCCGTCACCACGCGCCGCGGGCGCGGCGCGCCGCCGCGTCGGGCCGCTGCTGCCCGACAGCCGCACCATCCTGGCGGCTTCGGGCTGCGTCATGTTCGGCTTCATCGCCGCCCACCTGGGGGGCAACCTGGTCGCCTTCGCCGGCAGCGCCGCGTTCAACGACTACGCGCGCTCGCTCCGGGAGCTGGGAGCGCCCGTCGCCGGGGAAGGCATGCTGCTGAACCTGGTTCGGGTGGTCGTGGGGGGCGCGCTGATCGCGCACCTCGGGGCGCACGCTCGCATCCTCCTGGGAGGGGAGACCGACAGCCGCGCGAG
>DASTZM010000269.1:0-2339 GCA_035764305.1 Chloroflexota bacterium
AGCCCACGGCGTGGGCGCTGGTCAGGAGCGCCATCCCGAACCCGGCGGAGAACGGGTCGCTCAGGCGCAGGAACGAATGCGCGCTCGCCCCGGCGAACAGCCCCCGCGCCACCGGGGAGCGGAAGCGGCGCGCCACGATTCCCGCCGGCAGCAGCGAGGGAAGGCCGAAGCGGGTCATCGCCACCGGGTGGCGGAGCGCCGCCGGCACGTTGAGCGGACCCAGCAGCGTCTTCACGATCAGCGGCCAGTCCCGGGTGAGCGGGCGCATCCAGCGCTCGTAGATCCGGGCGTCATGCTGGTCGTCGAAGCTCTCGATGGTCGCCTCGACCTCGCGCCTGACGAGCGCCGCGCGCCCGTCGGGGAGCGGATGGGCGACCTGCACCGGCGGCTCGATCCACGCCAGCCCGTGGCGCTCCAGCCCCATGGCGGCGAAGGCCGGCGAGGAGCGGCCGAGCGGGTGGACCGCGCTGCACACGTCGTGGAGCACGCCGGGCAGGGTCAGCTCCGCGCTGCGGCACCCACCGCCGACGGTGTCGCGCGCCTCGAGCAGCAGCACGCTCCGCCCCGCGCGGGCGAGCGTGATCGCCGCGGCCAGCCCGTTCGGGCCGGCCCCCACCACCACGGCGTCGTACGGCGGATCGATCACCTGCCGTACGGTACGGCAGCCGTGTCTCCCCGGTCAGTGTGCGTCCGGCGCACGAACCGACGGACGAACGACCGCCGCGGGCCCGATATCCGGCCGTCCTCCGTCAGGTGGTGCGCCCCACGCACGGCCCGACGGCCGAGGCTCGGGAAGTTCTCCCGTTCGTGCGTCCCACGCACGGCCCGATGGCCGAGGCTCGGGAAGTTCTCCCGTTCGTGCGTCCCACGCACAGCCGCGCGGGCCCCTCTCCCGTTCGTGCGTCCCACGCACAGCCGCGCGGGCCCTTCTCCCGTTCGTGCGTCCCACGCACAGCCGCGCAGGCTCCCTACGCGGCCACCGTCACCGTCCGCTCCTCGGAACCGCGGACGAGGGTGATCTCCAGCGCCCCCTCGCCGGCCAGGGCATCGAACAGGTCGTCGGCCGAGGTGATCTCGCGTCCGCCGACGGCCACCAGCAGGTCACCCTCGGCGATCCCCGCTGCCGCGGCGGGCGAGCCGTCCTCGACCTCGCGGACGAGCAGCCCGTCGCGCTCCGGGAGACCGACCGCGCGGCGGAGGTGGCGTGCGACGTGCGCCGGCGCCAGGCCGACCCCCAGCCGCCGGCGCTTCGGCGACTCGCCCCGACCCAGCGCGCTCAGCCGCTCCCGCAGCGTCGCGTCGGCGACGATCGCCAGGTAGAAGCCGCTCCCCAGGCGGTTGGTGTTGATGCCCAGCAGGCGGCCGTCGACATCGACCACCGGGCCGCCCGACGAGCCGGGGAGCAGGGGAGCGGTGTGTTCCACCGCGCCCGACACGCGCCGCCCGCGGGGCCCGCGGAACGAGCGGTCGACGCCGCTCACGAACCCGAACGTCGCGCGTGGCCCGCGCCCGCCGGGGTTGCCGAGCGCCACCACCGGGTCGCCGGGCGCCGGGGTCGCGCCATCGGCCCAGCCGAGTGCCGGGGCGGAGCCGGTGTCGGCGGCCAGCACCGCGACGTCACCGTCGGCGTCCACGCCGCGCACCGTGGCGGTCACCTCGCGGCCATCGGCGAAGGTGACGGACACCTCGTCGCCATGCAGGTTGTGGGCGTTGGTCAGGATGAGCCCCTCCTCGAGGACGACGCCCGACCCGCCGCGCCATCGGTTCCCGATGCCGACCACGCTCGGGCCGACCCTGTCGCCGATCGCCTTGATCTCGCTGCCCAGCTCCGCCAGGGCTGCCATGGAACGCTCCTTCATCGGTCTTGGGATGTGACTTGCAATGTGCAAGTTACCACCCACGACCCGGCTGTCAAGACCGATGCCGTACGATCCGCGCATGCCCGCCCAGCCTTCGCCCCTGGCTGCCGCGCTCGAGCGCGTGGGGGACCGATGGAGCCTCCTGCTCATCGAGGCGCTGCTCGACGGCCCGCGCCGCTTCAACGAGCTGACCGATGCGGTGCGCGGCATCGCCCCGAACATCCTCACCGACCGGCTGCGCCGCCTGGAGGGCGAGAAGATCCTGCGCGCGACGCCCTACTCGGAGCGGCCGCCGCGCTTCGTCTACGAGCTCACCGAGGAGGGCGCCTCGCTCGCCGGCGCGCTCCACCTCCTCGCCGACTGGGGCGGGCGCGGGGCGCCGGAGTCGGAGCCGACGCGCCACGCCACCTGCGGCACCCCGGTCGAGGCCCGGCTGTGGTGCCCGACCTGTGCGCGGGTCATCGACGACGACGAGGCCGA
>DASTZM010000270.1:0-9624 GCA_035764305.1 Chloroflexota bacterium
TCAGCTAGGGGTCCGGGGCGCGCAGCGTCCCCGGCGGGCGCGGGCAGAGCCCGCCTAGACCTTAGACCTCCATCACCACCGGCAAGATCATCGGCCTCCGCCGCGTCTGCTCATACACATACTTACTGATCGTGTCCCTGATCTTGTTCTTCACGAACTGCCAGTCCACGTGGTGCGTGTCCGCCTCCAGACTGACCCGCGCCTGCTCGATCGCCGCCGCCACCTGCGCCCGCGCCTTCTCGATCAGCTCCTCGCTCTCCCGCACGTAGACGAACCCGCGCGACACGATGTCCGGCCCCGCGATCTGCTTCCCCGACAGCCGGTCGACCGTCAGCGTGATGATCAGGATTCCGTCCTGCGCCAGGAGCTGCCGGTCGCGCAGCACCACCTGCCCGACGTCTCCGACCCCCAGACCGTCCACGAAGACGTAGCCCGCCGACACCCGCTCCCGCACCTCCGCCGTCTCTTCCCGCACCTCCAGCACGTCCCCATCCTCGATCACCATGATCCGCTCCGACGCGATCCCCAGGCTTTGCGCCAGGCGCGCGTGCAGGATCAGGTGGCGGTACTCGCCGTGTATCGGCACGAAGTACCGCGGCTTTAGTAAGGAGAGCATCAGCTTCAGCTCTTCCTGGCTGGCGTGCCCTGACACGTGCACCGTCGTCCCCCGGCTCCCCTCCGCCCCCTGCCCGTGCCCCCACACCACGTTCGCCCCCAGCCGGAACAGGTTGTCGATCGTCCGGCTGACCAGTTCCTCGTTGCCCGGCACCGGCGCCGCCGACATCACCACCGTATCTCCCGGCACGATCTCGATCTGCCGGTGGTCGCGGTTCGCCATCCGCGTCAGCGCCGACGTCGGCTCCCCCTGGCTGCCCGTCGTGATGATCACCACGCTGCGCGCCGGGAGCGTGCCCACCGCCGACAGCTCCTCGGGCTTCAGCAGCACGCCCGGCGGCGCCTTGATGTAGCCCAGCTCCTGCGCCACTGCCACGTTCTGCACCATGCTGCGGCCGATGATCCCCACCTTCCGCTCGTGGCGCGCCGCGGCGTCGATGATCTGCTGCACGCGCGAGATCAGCGACGCGAACGTCGTGATGATCACCCGCCCCCGCGCGCTGCCGATGATCCCGTCCAGCGCCTCCCCCACCACCGCCTCGGACGGCGTGTAGCCCGGCCGGTCCGCGTGCGTGCTGTCCGCGAAGAGGCACAGCACCCCCTCCGATCCGAAGCGCGAGAGCGCCGCGAAGTCGGTCGGCCGCTGGTCAACCGGCGTGTAGTCGAACTTGAAGTCCCCCGAGTGCACCACCAGTCCCAGCGGCGTGCGCAGCGCCATCCCTACCCCGTCCGGGATGCTGTGGCACACCCGGAAGAACTCCGCTTCCAGCTTGCCGAAGCGCACCGTCTCGCCCGGAACGATCGTGTGCAGCTGCACCCGCTCGTGCAGCTTGTGCTCCTTCAGCTTCCCGTTCACCAGCCCCAGCGTGAGCGGCGTCCCCCACACCGGCGGGAAGTTCAGCTGCGGGAGCACGTACGGCAGCGAGCCCGTGTGGTCCTCATGCCCGTGCGTGATCACGACCCCGCGGATCCGGTCGAGCTTGTCCATCAGGTACGAGACGTCGGGGATCACCAGGTCGACGCCCAGCATCTCGTTCTCGGGGAACATCACCCCGACGTCGACAATCACGATGTCCCCCTCGTACTCGAGGACCATCATGTTCCGCCCGATCTCGCCGAGACCGCCGAGCGGGATGCAGCGGAGTGCTGCTGGCATTTATATGATGGTGCCAGCTAAGGAAGAGGAGAGGCATGGAATACAGGCAGCTAGGACGGAGCGGACTCAAGGTGTCCGCCATCGGCTTGGGCGGAAACACCTTCGGCAACGGCGCCGACGAGGCGCAGACCGGGCGCATCATCAACCGCGCGCTCGACATCGGCGTCAACTTCATCGACACCGCCGACGTCTACTCGCGCGGCGTCTCGGAGACCTTCGTCGGCAAGGCCGTCAAGGGGCGCCGGCATGAGACGCTCATCGCCACCAAGGTCCGCGGCAAGATGGGCGACCTGCCGAACGACGAGGGGCTCTCGCGCAAGCACATCATGGACGGCATCGAGGCGTCGCTCAAGCGCCTCGCCACCGACTACGTCGACCTCTACCAGGTCCACCAGGTGGACGCCAGCACCCCCATCTACGAGACGCTCTCGACCCTCGACGCCCTGGTGCAGCAGGGCAAAGTGCGCTACATCGGCTGCTCCAACTTCGCCGCCTGGCAGATCTGCGAGGCGCTCTGGGCCGCCGACCGCAAGAACCTCACCCCCTTCGTCTCCGTGCAGCCCCGCTACAACATCTTCGACCGCGCCATCGAGCGCGAGCTCGTCCCCTTCTGCCGCCAGTACGGCATCGGCATCATCCCCTACTCGCCGCTCGCGGGCGGCATCCTGACCGGCAAGTACAAGGAAGGTGAAGCGCCTCCGCCCGACACGCGCGCCGGGCGCAACCAGCGCATGCAGGCCCAGCTCAACAGCGACACCCTCGGCAAGGTCAGCGCCCTGCGCAAGTGGTCCGAGGCGCGCGACCACTCCGTCGGCGAGCTCGCCCTCTCCTGGCTCCTCTCACGCCCCGAAGTCTCCACGATCATCGCCGGCGCCACCCGCCCCGAACAAGTCGACGCCAACGCCAAAGCCGCCGCCTGGAAACTCACCCAAGACGACCTAAAACAAATCGACGAAGCCATCGGCGCCTAGCGGGTTCGGCGGGCCGAGCGAGCGCAGCGACGCTCGGGCAGGGGGTTCGGGGGACGCAGTCCCCCGCTGGGCGCCCCGAAGGGGCGCGATATCAGCTAGGGGGTCCGGGGGAGCGCCGCGTCCCCCGGCTCAAGCAAAGGGACGGAAACACCACATGCGCATCAAAAACATCACCTTCCTCATGGCCAACATCGGCCGCCGCAACTACTGCTACGTCAAAGTCCAAACCGACGACGACCTCTTCGGCATCGGCGAGGCCTACTCCGTCGGCCCCGACCGCGCCACCGAGGCGGCTGTCAAAGACTTCGAGCAGTGGCTAGTCGGCCAGGACCCACTCCGCATCGAGCACCTCTGGGCCATGATGTACAACGGCACCCGCTTCCCACCCGGCCCCACCATCCTCTCCGCCATCTCCGGCATCGAGCACGCCCTGTGGGACATCAAGGGCAAGGCGCTCGGCGTCCCCGTCTGGCAGTTGCTCGGCGGCGCCGTGCGAGACAAGGTGCGCGTCTATCAGAACCCCGGCGGCGGCACACCCGAGCAGACCGCCGAGAACGCCCTCAAGCTGATCGAGAAGTACGGCTATACCGCGCTCAAGATCGGACCCCACCCACCCGGCTCGGAGCAGATGCCGTGGAACGCCGTCGTGCGCGGCGCCGCGGCGCGCGTCAAGGCGCTTCGCGACGCCGTCGGCCCCGACGTCGACATCGGCCTCGACCCGCACGCCAAGATCTTCGAGCCCTACAAGGCGCTCCAGATGGCGCGCGCCGTCGCCGAGTACAACCCCTTCTTCTTCGAGGAGGCGCTGCGCCCCGAGAACATCGACGCCATGGCGTCCTTCAAGCGCGACTGCCCCATCCCCGTCGCCACCGGCGAGTGCCTCTACACCAAGTTCGAGTTCCGGGATCTGATCTACCGCGAGGCGGCCGACATCATCCAACCGGACGTCTGCCTGATGGGCGGGCTGATGGAGATGAAGAAGGTCGCCGCGATCGCCGAGGCGAGCTACGTCGTCGTCGCGCCGCACAACCCGATGGGCCCCGTCGCCACCGCGGTCAACGTGCACTTCGCCGCCAGCACGCCGAACTTCACCATCCTCGAGTACAACCCCGACGACACCGGCGGCCGGCGTGAGATCGTCAAAGAGCCGCTGCGCGTCAAGGACGGCTATATCGAGCTGCCCACCGCGCCCGGCCTGGGGATCGAGCTGAACGAAGAAGCGTTCAAGGACCACCCCTTCAAGCCGTGGCGGCGCACCAACCCCATCCGTCCGGACGGTTCCATCGGGTTCAACTAACGCGCCTTTCTGACATGATCTAGGGAAGATGCGTTTCCGCTGGCAGCGCGGCATCGTCGCCGCGCTGCTGGTCGCCCTCCTCCCCTGGATCGGTGCGCCCGCCGCGCCCGCCTCCGCGGCCCCGTCGGCGCAGCTCGCGCCCGGCGGTCACGGCGTCCGGGCCGTCGAGCAGGGGTTGACCTTCCTGCTCGACCGGTACGCCACCCCCCTCGACGCCGCCGCGCTCCTCCAGGCAGGGTGGGTCGGTCTGGTCGAGTCCCCCGCCGCCGAGCCGCTCAAGACACAGCTCGCGGCCGTCGGCAGCGCCCCCATCTCCGGCGACCGGCCGGTGGCGTGGGCCGAGTTCCAGCAGCGCTTCGATCGTCTCCTCGCCGCGGGCGGCGACCCGGACGCGCTGGCGCAGGCCGCCAATCGCGCCATGGCACGCAGCCTTGATGACTGCCACACCCGCTTCGCCCCGAACTACGAGAAGGAGCTGGCCTCCTACGACGGCGGCGAGCGCTACGGCGGCATCGGCGCCAGCGCCCTCGATGCCTATCGCTTCGACCCGCGTCCGCCCGGCCCGGTGATCGTCGGTCTGGTGGAGGACGGTCCGGCCGCCTCTGCCGGGATCCGCCTGGGTGACGCCGTGATCGGCGTCGACGACGTCGACGTCAAGGGCTGGCCCAACGCGCGCGTCGTCGAGCTCGTCCGCGGCGCGCCGGGGAGTGTCGTCCGTCTGCGCCTCGACCGTCCGCGCCAGGCCGAGCCGGTCGTGGTCGAAGTCGAGCGCGCCGAGATTCAGTCGACGCTGCTTGAGTCGCGCCTGCTCGACGAGGTGCTGAGCGGTGACGGATCGCCACTCGTCGCCGACGGGACCGTCGGCGCGCTTGGACCCATCGGCTATGTGCAGCTCAAGAGCTTCGTCCGGTCGATCGAGCCCGAGCTGCCGAAGATGATCGACGAGCTGCACGAGCAGGGCGCGCGCGCCTGGGTGCTGGATCTGCGCAACAACGGCGGCGGCTCGGTCCCCACCTTCGCGGCCGTCGCCAGCCTGTTCATCAAAGACGGCACGTTGGGCGTCACCACCGACCGAAACGGCTCCGAGTCGATCATCAACACCGTCCGCGTCGGCCACCGCGAGTTCGCCCAGCCGCTCGCCGTGCTCGTCAACTCGCTCTCCGCGTCGGCCTCTGAGCTGCTCGCCGCCGACCTCCAGGAGTACGGCGCGGGTCGCGTGTTCGGCGAGACCACCGCCGGGTGCTTCGGCAACAGCCAGCTCTTCCGTCTGCCCGACGGCAGCGCGATGTGGATCACCGTGCGCGCTCTGCAGAGCGGCCTCGAGCGCCGCGACGTCCACAAGCTGGGCGTCACGCCCGACGAGATAGTCCCTCGCTCTCGGGAGGACCTGGCCGCGGGGCGCGATCCGCAGCTCGAGGCGGCGCTGACGTGGCTCGCGGCCAGTAGCGCCGCGCGCGACGCGGCGGCACAGAACTGAGCCCTTCCCCACCCTGAAAACTGGGGGCTAGCCAGGAGCGGCCGGCCGTGCTATGCTGCTCCCCGGCCGCGGTCCATGGCAGTAGCGCTCCCCAAGCCCACGCAGGCAGGCAACCCCCGCAGCACAGGCAGCCGGTCCAGGCGAGACCACACCCCGACCAGAAATCTTGAAGGAAGGGGGTGTCAGCGATGAGCTACCAGGACAAGACGCTCACGTGCACTGACTGCGGCGCCCAGTTCGTCTTCACGGCGAACGAGCAGGCGTTCTACGCCGACCGCGGGTTCACGAACGAGCCCAAGCGCTGCCAGGCGTGCCGGCAGAGTCGGAAGTCGCAGCGTAACGGCAGCGACTATGGCGGCGGCAGCTACTCCAGCGGCGGGTATTCCGGCGGTGGGTACAGCAGCGGCGGTGGCGGCGGGTACGAGCGCAGCAGCGGCGGCGGAGCCAGCTTCGGCGGCGGCGGCGGCGGCGCGAGCTACGGCGGTGGCGGCGGTGGGCGCAGCCGCGAGATGCACGTCGTCACGTGCAGCAGCTGCGGCAACGAGGCCAAGGTGCCATTCTTACCGCGCGGCGATCGGCCCGTCTACTGCAGCGATTGCTTCAGCCAGCAGCGCGCTACCAGCGGCGGCGGCGGGCGCGGCGGGCGCTACTAAGGTTTTCGGCGAAGGCCCCCGCGTCGCGGGGGCCTTCGTTTACACTCTCCTCGAGACTTTCAAGAGAGGAGGTGAAAACCACATGTTCGTATCTATTCGCGAAGGCGAGACTCAGGAGGCGCTGCTGCGCCGCTTCCAGCGGAGCATCCAGAACTCCGGTCTCCTGCGCGAGGTGAAGTCGAAGCGGTTTTTCGTCTCCAACGGCGAGAAGGCGCGCATCGCGGCCCGCAAGTCCGCCGCGCGCTACCGGCGCCGCGCGCGCAAGGAAGCCGGTCTCGAGACCGGCACCGGCCCGCGCCGCGGACGGCCCGGCCAGGGCGGTCCCGGCGGTCCGCGTGGTCGTTTCGACGGACCTCGCACCGACGGCCCGCGTATGGACAGCCCTCGCCCAGAGGGTGCGCCTCAGGCGCCCGCTCCGGCGGCTCCGCCCGCCAGCTAGCCACGCGAAAGGGCCGGTCCTTGGACCGGCCCTTTTTGATTCCCGGGACCTGCGCCCTCTAGAACTGTGCCCGCAGTTCTTTGGAGGCCTGCTCGACGCTCGCGCCCCCGTGGATGATCTCTCCCAGCGCCGCGCACATGCGGTCGGGACGCTCGGCGGTCACGATATTGCGCCCGAACACGATCCCCTTGGCCCCGGCCTGGATCGCGCCGGCGCAGGCGCGCAGCGCATCCACCGGGTCGTCCTTCGCCGGGCCCCCTAAGCAGAGCACCGGCACATAGCAGCGGCTCACCACCGCCTCGCCGTACTCCTCCGGATCGCCCACGTAGTGCACCTTCACGAAGTCGGCGCCGCACTCGGCGGCCACGCGCGCGGCGTTGGCGACGTTCTCCACCGTATGCGCCGACGTGTCCTGGAATGACAGCGGGATCGGCTCGCCCAGCAGCGGCATCCCCCACGCGTCGCACCGCGCCGCGATCTGGCGCAGCTCCTCCAGCTTGTCGTCGGTTTTGTTCCCCGGGAAGACCTTCAGCTCCACCGCGTCCGCGCCCAGCCGGATCGCCAGTTCGACCCCGTCGGTCGCCATCGCGGAGCGCGGGAACTCGTCCAGCCCGATGATCAGCCCCCGTCCGCCCAGCGCGCCGTACGTCGCTTTGGCCATCCCCGGAGTGGTCAGGATCGCGTCCGCCCCTCCTGCGACGACGCGCCGCACCGCCGCCACCGGGTCACCCAGCCCTGTGGCGTTCCCCCGACGCGCGCCATCCATCGCCACCACCAGCGCCTTCCCGTCGGCGGCGAAGATGTGGTGCAGTCGGCGCTTGTCGTAACGGGTTTCCGTGGCCAGCGCGCCGCTCCCTGTGAAGGCCGTGGAGGGGCGCTCCGCGATCAGTGTCATTCGGGTTTCGCTCCGAGGCTGATCGTACCAGGGGTGTTGACCCGGCTCCCGAACACGTGTAGTGTTGGCGGCGTTGGACACCAGCCTGTCGCAGATCGCGCTCAACAAGCTCGTTGCGGAGGAAGAAGAGGAAACCAGCCTGACGGTCGCGGTCACCCAGGTCAGCCAGGAGACCGCCTGGGAGTACGGGGTCGTCCTCCCGGAAGCGCCACCCGACGTCACGCCCGAGCAGCTCGACTCGGCCGAGGCGCTCTACATGCGCGACATCCGGCGCTACAACCTGCTCACCGCCCAGGAAGAGGTGACCCTCGCCGAAACCCGCGAGGTCGGTGAAGCCGCCTCGGAGCGCCTGCGCCACATGGCGCCCCGCGACCCGCGGCGCTTCGAGCTGGAGCCGCTCGCCCGCGCCGGCGCCGCCGCGCGCCGCCGCCTGATCGAGTGCAACCTGCGCCTCGTCGTCTCCGTCGCCCGCAAGTACTCGGGCCGCGGGATGCCCCTCCTGGACCTCGTGCAGGAGGGGAACATCGGGCTGGACCGCGCGGTGACGAAGTACGACCCGCGGACCGGCTACCGCTTCTCCACCTACGCCTACTGGTGGATCCGCCAAGCGGTGAGTCGTGCGCTGGCGGACCAGGGGCGCGTCATCCGCCTCCCCGTCCACGTCGTCGAGCGCCTCACCGCGATCGCCCGCGTCTCCCGGGAGTGGGAGCAGGAGTTCGGGCGCCGCCCCAGCCCGGCCGAGGTCGCCCAGAAGCTGGGCATCCCGCAGCCGCAGATCGAGGAGGCCCTCCGCGCGTCGCGCGCCACGCTCTCCCTGGAAAAGCCGCTTGGGCTCGATGGCGACAGCGACGACCTGACGCTGGGCGACGCGCTGGCCGACGACCTGCTGCTTGCGCCCGAAGCGATGGCGCAGCGCAGCCTGCTGGTCGACGAGCTCGAGCGTGTGCTCGCGTCGCTCACCCCCCGCGAGCAGGTCGTGCTCAAGCTCCGCTTCGGCCTCGGCAAAGGTGAAGCCGACAAAGAGACCGGCCCCGCCTACACCCTCGCCGAGATCGGCGACGAGCTGGGCATGAGCCGCGAGCGCGTCCGCCAGATCGAGTCCGAAGCCCTCCAAAAGCTCCGCGACTCCGCCGCCCTCCGCAAACTCCAAACCTACCTAGACTAGCCCCCAGCAGGGGGTTCGGGGGCTTGCCCCTGGTGACTCAGCCAAGCACTACTTGTGCTTCGCCATGAACTTCAACATCGTGTACGCCAGCCGCGGCGTCCCATCCGGCCGCACGATCCCAAACGGGTACTTCTCATCCACCGCCGGCACCACCTGCTGGAAGTTCAGGTTCCAGACAAACATCCCATCCACCCAGCCCCACCCCTTCCCCAGCTGGAACGCCTTGACCAGGTAGTTCGCCTGATCCATTTCGGTGTTGTCCCGCCCATACTCGTAGCCCCGCGCCTGGTTCGCCGTGCTCCACCCGAACTCCGTCACCCAGATCTTCTTCGCCGAGTCGCCGCCCAGGACCATGATCTCGCGCAGATCCTCAAGGCGCGTGAAGTAGAAGCTCTTGTGCCCCTTGAACGTCGTGGTGGGGACACTCTTCTTGGTGGGACTGTCGTCGGGCGGGTTGTTGAACCCACCGCCGTGCGCGCCCACCGCGTCGCACACCGTCTTGAAGATGCCGTCCTGGTAGGCATACATCTGCTGAAGGTAGACCACGTCGTCGATCGCGACGTTCGGGTCGTTGAAGCCCGTGGGCGTCAGTGCGCCCGAGACCACCGTCGCGTTCGAATCGGCGGTCTTGATCGCCGGGTACGCCGCTTTCAGTAGCTCGACGTATTCACCCGCGTTGGTCCGCCCCCCGCCCCACTCGCGGCTGAAGTTCTGCTCGTTCCAGATCTCGTACGCGTGCACGCGCCCCGCGTACCGCGTCGCCAGCGTCGAGAGGAACGTGCCGAACAGCGCGTAGTCGTCCGGGGGACCGTCCTCGCCGCCCGCGGCACGCGTCCACGCCGGCGCCGTGACCACGCTGAACAGCACGCGGATCCCCATCAGCGCCGCGTATCCGACGATGTTGTCGAGCTGCGACCAGTCGTAGCTGCCCGGCGCCACCTCGACCGCGCCCCACC
>DASTZM010000271.1:0-2774 GCA_035764305.1 Chloroflexota bacterium
GTACTACGAGGGCAACTTCGGCGAGGCGCGCGACTACCTAACCCGCTCGATACAGGTCCACCGCGAGTCGGGGTTCAGGCGCGGCGTCGCTATGAGCACGCTCGATCTCGGGGACGTGGCGCACATGGAAGGAGACTACGACGAGGCCAGGCGGTTGTACGCGGAAGGCCTGCAGATCGGCCGGCAGAGCCAGATCGCCGATGCGATTGGGACGGCGCTCATACGGTTGGGTCGGCTGGCTCACGACGCCGGGGATGGCTTCGCCGCGCGACGAGACCTCCGAGAGGGGCTGGCTGTCGCGCGCGACCGGCGGCTCAACGAGAGCGCCATCCAGGCACTGGAAGGTTTCGCGGCCGTGGCTGCGGCGGAAGGTGAAGCGGCGCGCGGCCTTCGCCTGGCGGGAGCGGCGGCGGCGGCGCGACGGGCGACACACACGCCGATCTCACCGGTAGAAGCACCGCTGCTCGTACGGTGGCTCGCGCCGGCACGGGCGGCGTTGAGCCGGGAGGAACAGGATGCCGCGTGGGAGGAGGGCAGCCGGATGCCGCGGGACGAAGCCGTGGCGTATGCGCTGGAGGTGACAGAGGCGGCGTAGCGGCCATGGGTGTGACCGTGCAGAGATTCAGAGCGAGGCGATCGCGCGCCTCCCGAAGGTGGAGCTGCACTGCCACCTGGACGGGCTGGTAGATCCGCCGCGTGACGGGCCTCGACGCCAAGCAGCTGTACCTCGAGCGCGCGCGGCGGGATGTGGCGGCGCTCGGCGTCACGGTGGAGTACGTAACGGGGGACATCCGCGCGCTGCCGGCGGAGTGGGAGGGGCGGTTCGACGCGGTGGTGAACTGGTTCCAATCGTTTGGCTACTTCGACGACGCGACCGACCGGCTGCTGCTGCGCGAGTGGCGCCGGGTCCTGCGGGCGGGTAGGCGGCTGGTGATCGAGCACGCCAACCTGGGAAGCGTGATCCGCCGCACGCCGCTAGGGGCGGCGGGCTACTACGGCCCGGTGGTGCAGGTGGGAGAGGACCTGATGCTGTTCCAGCAGCGCTCGGACTCGGTGTCCGGGCGCCACCACATGGAGCGGGTGGTGGCGCGCGGCGGGCGGGTCGAGCGGCACCCGTACAGCATCCGGTACTTCTCGTTCCCGGAGCTGAGGGACTGGCTGCTGGACGCGGGCTTCAGTCGGGTGGACGCGTGCGGCGGCGACGGTGGTCCCCTGACGCTCGAGAGCGCGAGCATGATCGCCGTAGCGCACGCGTAGACGGTCTGGGCCAACGCGCGCTGGATCAGGTCGCCGGTGGCGTCCGTGCCGCGTGAGCGGGTGGTGAAGAAGGTGGCTGACTGTCCAGCGGCGCGTCCTTGGGCTCGGCCACGCGGTATTCGACCACGTGGGCGTCGAGGTAGTCCTGGCCAAGCTTCTTGGCCATGGCGACGCGGTGGTGGCCGTCCACGACGTAGTACTCGGTGCGGGCGACCTCCCGGTCGCCCTCCTTGCGGCGCAGCCGGGCCTTTTAGACCTCGATCGGCGAGAGGACCGTGCCCGCCTCCATCGCCCGCCCGATGCGCTTGAAGCGCGCCGTCATCGCCTGCCCGGTGCGGTAGAAGAAGTCGCTGCGCAGGTTCTGGGCGCGGCCGACGCTGCCCACCACCTTGGACGCCGGGATGGTCCGCATGCCGCCCTCGACGCGCGCCGTGATGCCGGCGGCCTCGACCTCTTGCTCGAAGCTCTTGACGGGGCCGTGTTGTGGCTGCGGCAGGAGTCCAGCTATGCGCCTCAGCGCTGCTAGAGCATTCATCGAACTCTCCTCTGAGCGGCCGCTCGGGCCGCCGCGCGGGCGCTCGGTGCACAGGATCACCGTGCGCGGCAGCGGCGCGCGCACGCGCCGCTGCGCGCACCGCACCGGTGAAGGCCTTCAGCAGGTGTGGCATGGCGGTCGCATCCTCAGGTGTGGCGTCTACGTCGCGTAGCGGGTGGGTGAGCCGATGCCCAGGTCACGCTTGAGGGCGGCGAGGCGGCCGTCCACCTCAAGGGCGGCGAGGCGCTGCTCCACCTGGCGGGCGACGCGCGAGCCGGCGCCGGTGAGGCCGCTCTCGACGAGCTCGTCGACGGCGGCGGCGCGAGCCTGCACCTGGCGGGCCTGGCGCTCGCTGTCCTCGAGCGCGGCGCTCAGCTCGACCAGCTGATCGGAGACGCCGAGCAGCTCCTCCTTCAGGCGCAGGCGGGTCTGTGCCGCGCTGGACCGCGCGGCGGCGAGCGTCTGGTGGGTGGCGAAGGCCTCGACCTGCACCGCGATGCGCTGCTCGATCGCCGCGAGACGCTCTTCCTCGCGCGCCATCTCGGCGATCTGGTCCGAGAGGACGGTCAGCTCGCCTTCGGCCATGGCCTGGCGCTGCAGCGCCAGGCGCGCGTCTGCCTCGCGGCCGGTTATGAGCGCGTGGCGGGCGCGCTGCGCCAGCTGGGGCACCTTGCCGCGCACCTCGTCGGTGCTCGCGGCGAGCCGCGCCTTGTAGGCGCGCAGCGCCGCGAGCGCTTCGCGCACCTGCTGCAGCAGGATGAGCTGGCGCTCGTAGGCGCTGGCGAATTCCTGGCGTGGGTCGGCGGCGGGGGTGAGGAGGGCGTCCTGCACCCCCTTGAAGCCGCCTCGCAGCCGGTCGAAGAGGCCCACGGTGGCCCCGCTACGCGGCGCCGCCGCCTGGCGTGCCGCCCTCGAGTCCCAGACGGACGGCGCGCGCCGAGCCGAGCGGCGTGGTGTCCACGCCGAGCACCTCGCGGCGACG
>DASTZM010000272.1:0-2231 GCA_035764305.1 Chloroflexota bacterium
GAGGTGGTGGCCGCCGCCCGCACGTTCGACGAGGCGGAGCGCGCATTCCTCCGAGTCGAACCGGCGCGGCGGCGCGGCCTCATCTGCCGCGTGGAAACGCCGGTGCCGGACGTGATCCGCGGCCCGCGCTGACAACGCTGAGCGCCTGCGCGCCGACTGGCCGTGCCCGTCGCGTTGCCGCGGGTGAGCACCTTGCGGCCGGTCGCGCCGAACTAAACGACCACCACGGTACCCGACGCATTGAGCGCCATCGTCGTTGAGAAGCCGGCGTCCACCTCCCCACCTCCACGAGAACCCGCACCACGGCGACATGACGCTGCTCGTCCTGCGCGTGCCTGGCTAGCGCTGGCGGAGCCGTCTGCCACCCCGTCTGTCTCGTCCGCGATGGAAGCGCACGAGAGAGCTGTTCCACCCGGGAAGTCGCCTGGGCCACAGATCGCGAAGCTCCTCACAGAAACTGTGAGACTGCGTGCTATGGTGATGCCATGAAGAACATCACGATCGCGGTGCCCGATGAGGTGTACCGTCAGGCGCGCGTCCGCGCCGCCGAGCGCGGCACCTCGGTCAGCGCGCTCGTGGCGGGCTACCTGCGCGCCCTCTCCGCCGGGAGAAGCGACTTTGCCCGGTTGCGCGCCCAGCAGCAGGCGGTCCAGCGCGAGATCACCCGCTTCCGCGCCGCCGACCGGCTGAGCCGCGACGAGGTCCACGCCCGTGCGCTTCGTTGACACGAACGTCCTGCTGTACGCGATCTCGCGCGATCCCGGCGAGCGGGCCAAGGCGGCGCGGGCAAACCAGATCCTGTCGGACCCCGACCTGGCCCTGTCGGTGCAGGTGCTCCAGGAGTTCTACGTCCAGGCGACGCGTCCCAGCCGGCCCGATCCCCTGAGCGCCGAGCAAGCCGAACGACTCGTCGAGTCGTTCCTGCGCTTCACGGTGCAGGAGACCACGACCGACGTGATGCGCACCGCGATGTCCACCGCGCGGCGCTTTCGCATCTCGTACTGGGACGCCGCGATCGTCGAGGCGAGCCGCGCGCTCGGCTGCGCGATCGTGCTCTCCGAAGACCTCGCGGCGGGCCAGGACTACGGTGGCGTACGCGTCGAGAATCCGTTCGACGACCGCCCGATCGAGACGGCCTGAGCTGCCAATCAGTACGCGCCGGCAACATCATCCCGCTGCGCCGCCGCATCATCCGCATGCGCCGCGAACCGCTGCCACGGCCGCTGCGCGTCCGCCAGCGACACGATCTCCCTGTCCAGCGCCAGCGCCAGCGTAAGCGCCCGGAGCGGCGTCCACGCCACGACCCAGGAACATCCCACCCGCGGCACCTACGTGGCGCGCCCCATCGAGCGGGGCACGTTGCTGCTGCTCCAAGTCGAGCGGCTGCCTCGCCAGACCCACCCGCCGAAAGACGTGCGGCTGTGGTGGCAAAGCGGGCAGGGGCCACGCGGCGCGGTCCCGAACCTTGCCCTCCTTTGGCGGACCTGCATCCACCGCTTCGACCTTGAACACACGTTCCGCTTCGCCAAAGAAACGCTGCGCTGGACGGCGCCACGGGTGCGCTCGCCCCAGGCCGCCGGCCGCTGGACCGCCCTGATCGTGCTGGCCTCTACCCAACTCCGGCTTGCCCAATCCCTCGTCGCCGACCAGCGCTTGCCGTGGGAGCGCCCCCTGCGCCAGGCGCGCCTCACGCCCGGTCGTGTTCGCCGGCAGTTTTGTCAGCTCCGCGTTCTGCTGGGTACCCCCGCCGGCCCACCAAGACCCGCTGGCCGGCCCGCCGCGCGGCCCAAGGGTCGGCGCTACCGGCCCGCGCCCCGCTTCCCGGCGGTCAAACTGCGTGAAGAAGACCGCTCCCGCCGCCTGTTGCTCGCGGCCTGACCTCTCTGCTGCGCGCGCTCCCCTGCTCTTGCTCCGCATCTCTGGCCGCCACCCGCCCGCGGCGGGTCAAATCATGAGCTAAGGGATAGGCACCACTCCCCCAACGCCCGGTCCGCGCGTCTCGAGCGGCCCGGGGAGCGCGGGGCGCGCGCTACCGGGTAGCGCGCCCCAACCCCGCACTGAGAGGCGCATTCGACTTCGCTTTTCGGTGAGCCAATCGGCGCATGGAGCCCGTCGGACCCGGCCGGCGCGGTTCCCTAACTCCCCGGCGGGAGCAGCACCACGTCCAGGGCGCCGTTCCACCTGGCGTGCGCCAGCTCCAGCGCCTGGTCCTGGGTGACCGCGAGCGTCAC
>DASTZM010000273.1:0-6811 GCA_035764305.1 Chloroflexota bacterium
CTCGGCGCGCTCGGCGGCGGCGGCGGCGCGGAAGCGCGCCCGGAGCCTGGCGCTGGCGGTGTCGACGCGCAGCTGGCGGCCGGTCTCGGGATCGGTCAGAGTCAGGTCGCCGACGTCGGGCAGGTCGAGCTCACGTGGGTCGCGGATCTCGACGGCGACGAGGTCGTGGCGACCGGCGAGCTGCATGAGGGGGCGACGCCACGCCTGGTGAGAGCCGAGCGGTCCACGGAAGTCCGAGACGAGCACGACCAGTCCGCGGCGGCGGGCGATGCGGCCGGCGCGGCGCAGCGCCTCATCAAAGGAGGTGGCGCCTACGGCCTGGTCGGTTATGTCGCGCCGGAGGGTGGAGAGGAGGGCGAGGTGCGCCGCGCTGCCGCTGCGGGTGGGGACGGCGGTGGGTTTGGGCTCGCCGAAGGTGAGCAGCCCCATGCGGTTGCCGCGCCGCGTGGCGAGGTGGGAGACGGCGAGCGCGACGCCCTCGGCGACGTCGGCCTTGCGCCGGTCGGCGGTGCCGAAGGCCATGGAGGGGGACAGGTCGAGCACGAGCCAGGTGTCGAGCGCGCGCTCAGCGACGTGGACGCGGACGTGGGGGATGCGCGTGCGCGCGGTGACGTTCCAGTCGATACGGCGCACGTCGTCACCGGGCTCGTACGGGCGGACCTGGGCGAGCTCGGTGCCCATCCCAAGCGACGCGGCGCGGTGCTCGCCGGCGGCGAGGCCGAGGACGCGGCGCCGCACGGTGAGGTCGAGGGCGCGCAGCGCGGCGGGGGGGACGGGTCCTGGTCCGGGCCGGGCGGGCGTCCGGTCAGGGTCCAAGCGACGTTCGCCTGCGGCGGGCCGACGGTCCCCAGGCGCTACGCGACGTTCGCGGGAATCCATCGGTCGCTGGTCCGGGCCAGGTCGATGCGCGGCGCGGGGACGGCAGCCAGGATGCGGTCGAGCAGCGTGTCGGGCGTGAGCCCTTCGGCAAGCCCTTCGTAGGTCAGGACGATGCGGTGGCGCAGCACGTCCCGCGCGATCTCCTGGACGTCCTGCGGCAGGCAGTAGTCGCGACCGCGCAGAAAGGCGAGCGCGCGCGCCGCGTGGACCAGATTGATGGAGCCGCGCGGGCTGGCGCCGAAGGCGATGTAGGGGGCCAGGTCGGTCAGGGCGGTGTTCTGCGAGGGGTGGCGCGTGGCCATGACCATGGAGACGGCGTACTCGCCGACGATGCGGTCGACGTACACGTCGGCGGCGGCGCGCTGGTAGAGCGCCAGGTCGTGCGCCTCGACGGTGCGCCGGACGCGCGCGGGGGCGCGCAGCGAGCGGTAGACGACGTCGAGCTCTTCGCCGTAGGCGGGGTAGTCGACGAGGACCTTCATCATGAAGCGGTCGACCTGGGCCTCGGGGAGGGGGTAGGTCCCTTCGGTCTCGATAGGGTTCTGGGTGGCGAGCACGAGGAAGGGGTCGGGGACGGGGTAGGTGACGTGGCCGATGGTGACCTGGCGCTCCTGCATGACCTCGAGCAGGGCGGACTGGACCTTGGCGGGGGCGCGGTTGACCTCGTCCGCGAGGAGGAAGTTGCAGAAGACCGGACCAAGCTCGGTATCGAACGCGCCGGTGTCGGGGCGGTAGATGCGGGTGCCGACGACGTCGGAGGGCACGAGGTCGGGCGTGAACTGGATGCGCTTGAAGGTGCCGCCGAGGACGTCGGCGAGGGTCTTGATGGTGAGCGTCTTGGCCAGGCCGGGGACGCCCTCGAGGAGGAGATGACCGCCGGCGAGGAGCGCGACGAAGACGCGCTCGAGCATGGCGTCCTGGCCGACGACGACGCGCTTGATCTCGAAGAGCGCGGTCTCGAGCGTCTGGCGCGCCGCCGCCTTGGCGGAGGGAGTCAGCGCGGGCTCGTCCTGGGTGGGGGTGGGGCTGGGGGTGGAGGTGGGGGTGGGCTGAGCTTCGATCACTTGACTGCCTCTAGGAGCTTCTTGGCGGTGTTGATGGGGACGGCGAAGTTGACGCCGACGCTGCCGCTGGTGGGACCGACGCCCATGCTGTTCACGCCGATCACCTCTCCGCCCGCATTGAAGAGCGGGCCGCCCGAGTTACCGGGGTTGATCGAAGCGTCGGTCTGAATCAGTCCGGTGATGGCAGCGCGGCGGGAGCGTCCGCCTCCCCCCAGCTCGCGGTCGACGGCGCTGACGATGCCCGAGGTGATGGAGTGCTCGAAGCCGAAGGGGCTGCCCATGGCGGCGACGCTCTCGCCGGGCTTGACGGCGTCCGAGTTGCCGAGCTTGACGATGGCGCGCCTGGCGACGGGAATGGTGGCGCGCAGGACGGCGAGGTCGTTGGTGGCGTCGGTGCGAATGACCTGCGCGGGGATGGTCGTGCCGTCCAGGAGATGGAGCGTGACGCGGGTTGCGCCCTCGACGACGTGGTTGTTGGTGATGACGTGGGAGCGGTCGTCGACGATGAAGCCCGAGCCTTCACCGCCGCCGCGGGAGGTGCTGACCTGGATGCCGACGACGGCGGAGGCGACCGCCTGGTAGAGCGCGGGGAGGTCGATCGCCGCGGCGGGGGAGGCGGGAGAGGCCATGGTGACGACCGGAATGGGGGCGGCGGTTGTGACCGCGGTGAGAGAGGTGGCGCGGCGCTGGAGGAGGGTGGCGGTGGCGAGGCTGCCGGCGACGGCGCCGCCGGCGCTGGCGAAGAGCGCGGTGGCGGCGACGCCGGCGACGAAGCCGCGCCGGCCCGTCCCGCGCGCGCTGCGGGGCCTCGCGGGCGGCGGGGCCTGTCCGACGCCGATGGGAGGCGGGGCGACCTTGGGCGCTTCGGCGTAGGTGCCGGCGCCGGAGGGGAGCCACTCGCCGTACGCTGGGGTGCGGTTCATGACTCGTAGCCTAGGGGGAGTTCTTTAACCGTACTGCAGAACGAGGTAAGCGGAGAGTAAGGGGCCCAGGGTTTAGCGAAGGTTTCCAGAGGAGTTAGCGCGCCGTTAACAGAGTGGCGGAGGGCTCTGCTAAATTCGGGTGGCGTTGGGTCAGGCCGGCATGAGGCGGAGGCGTCGGAGCGTGCTGGCGGGCCTGGCGGCGGTGGCCGCCACGGCCGCAGCGTCGTGCGCCACTCCGGGTGGGCCGACTCCCGCGCCGCTCACGCCACCGGCTCCGCCGGCCCCGGCTGAGCCGGGCGCGCCGCCGGCACCCGAGGTGATGCCCGTCGTGCAGGCGGCGCCCGCGGTGCCGGCCCCAGCGCCACCGCCCGTGCCGAAGAAGCTGGGTCCGGGGGGCGTGGCGCAGCCGGTGTGGAACAGCGACGGTTCCGGAATCCTTTTCTATGACCAGCCGGCCGCGGGGCAGGGCGGGACGTGGTCGGTGGACGTGGCGAGCGGCAGGGTGACGCGGGAGCGGGCGGAGTGGGGGTATCACTGGGCGCGGGCGACGCTCCTGGCGACGCCGCAGGCGCGCACGCGCGACACCGCGGTGCTGCACATCCCGAGCGGGAAGCGGTGGACGCTCCCGACGAGCGGGGCGACGACGTTCTCCTACGACGGGACGGTGGTGGCGTACTCGTCGGGCGGGACGGTGGTGGCGGGGGCGGACAACCAGGGGGCGCGGCGCGTCACGCTGCCCACGGGCGGGAACCCGGTGGCATGGGCACTGGGAACCGACGGGTGGCCAAACGCGCGGCTGCTGCTCTCGGGCCGGGCCAACGTGCGGCTCGACGACGGACCGGTGGCGACGCCCACGCCCGAGACGGGCCCGACGGGGCCGGGGACGGACCTGGCGATCTGGGCGGCGGACGTGCGCGAGGGGCGGCGGGGCGGGGCGGCGCAGGCGCAGCAGCTGGCGCGGTCGAAGCGGCTGGTGGGGGTGCTGCCGTCGCCGGATGGGACGTGGATGGCGCACGTGGCGATGTGGAACCCGAGTGGGGATGACAACGGGCTGTTCGTGACGAGGACCGACGGGAGCGTGCGCCGCCGGCTGCCGGTGATGGGGAGCTACCGCTGGGCGGCCGACAACCGGCTGCTGGTCATCCCGCTGCGCGCGGCGTTCGGCGACAGCCACGAGCTGTGGGAGCTGCGCCCCGAGAGTGGGGCGCTGAAGCGGCTGACCGATCCGGCGGTAGCTCCGTTCCGCGTGGCGAACTTCGATTGGGACGTGTCGCCGGACGGGACGCAGATCGTGTACGTGTCGGCGGAGGACCGCGGCTACTGGACGCTGCGCGTGCCGGAGTCGTCGGCCGGGGTGGATGCGGCGCTGCCGGTCGTGCCGGCGCCGGGGCTGGCGCGGAGCAACGGGCGGCCGTACCGGCTGCCGTTCGAGACGCCGCCGGGACCGAGCACGTGGTACGTGGCGCAGTGGTACGGCGTGACGACGGGGGGCTACCGCTGGCGCACCTCGTCGTACGGGCAGGGGCAGGGGATCCACTTCGGGATCGACTTTGCGGCGCCGTTCCGGACGCCGGTGGTGGCGGTGGCGCCGGGGCGGATCATCGCGGTGGACGGGGACTACGGGTCGCCGCCGCACAACGTGGTGCTGGAGACGGCGGACGGCAACCAGGTGATGTATGGGCACCTGGCGGAGCGGTCACGGCACGTGAGCGAGGGGCAGCACGTGGAGGCGGGGCAGGTGGTGGGGATGAGCGGGGACAGCGGCTATCCGTACGACGGGACGCGCAACCCGCACCTGCACCTGGAGGTGCGCCGGGGCGGGCGGCGGATCGCGACGAACCCGGTGGCGTACTTCGACGTGAACTGGGACGACCTGGGGCTGGGGGTGTGGCCGGGGCCGCTGTTCGAGAAGGACCTGGATAACCCGCGGGCGAATCAGTTTCTGGACGACCAGCCGGAGATCTATTTTGGGGGGCCGATCCTGACGAACTTCGCGAGGCCGTGGCCGCCGTAGTCCGGCGGAGGGTTACATGGAGCCTTTGAATTCGGCGTAGGCTTGGGCGACGACCTGGTCGGGCTGGGCTTCGCCGGAGCGGAGGGCGTCGGCGGCGGTGGGGATGACCTGCTGGCGGTAGATCAGATCCTGGCGCGCCTGGTGCCCCTCGGTAGCCTGCGGCGAGTCGAGCTGCGTCTTCTGGGCGATGGCCTCCTTGTAGTGCTCAGGGAGGAAGACGTCGCCGGTGTTGCGCGTGAGCTTCTTGGCCAGGTCGACCATCGCGTCCCACGTCCAGGGCTTGTCGCTCCCATCGGCGGGCGGCGGCTTGAGTCCAGCGCGGTCGAGCATGTCGCGGTTGTAGTGGAGGAAGGAGCCGTAGTACTGGTGGTAGGGCATCGCCCACGGAACGACGGGTGTGGGGCGTGGCCATTTCCAAGCTTTATCCTGGCTACATGTCACCCGACGAGTGGAAGGACTGGCCCAAACCGGCGCTGCATCTGAGCGACTTGTCAGAGGCGCGCTTGCGGTGGGCGGTGCAGCTGGGAGCGGTGGGGATCCACGTGCAGGGCGGTGCGATGGGAGCGTGTGGCACGCTCGACGTCCTCGACCGGCCAGTCACGCCCGATCCGGCGGCCGAGCTGGGGGCGATGCGCACGCGAGTCGAGGCGAGCGGGCTGGAGGCGCTGACGATCGCGCTGCCGGCGCAGGCGACGAACGGGATCTTGACGGATGGCGCGCGGCGTGACCGCGAGATTCAGCACCTGACGGCGGTGATCCGCGGCGCGGGGAAGGCGGGGATCCCGACGGTGTTCTTCAACCTCACGCCGTGGCGGAGCCTGCCGGTCTGGTGGCACGGGAACCCGGGCGTGCCGGAGAAGGGGCCGGACGACGTGCGCCACGGGAGCGGACCGGGGCGGTACTACAAGCGTGTGGCACGGGGCGGCGCGGTGCTGAACACGCACGAGACGCGGCGGGTGGATCAGGACGAAGAGCGGACGCCGCCGGAGACGCTGGCGCCGTACGGCGAGATCGACGCGCAGACGCTGTGGGATCGGATCAAGTACCTCTACGAGCGCATCATCCCGGTGGCGGAGGAGGCGGGAGTCAACGTGGGGGCGCACCCGAACGACCCACCAGAGCCGCACTTCCGCGGCGTGGAGCAGATCATGAACACCCCGGCCGGTCTACAGAAGCTGATTGACCTGGTCCCGAGCGAGCGGAGCGGGCTGCTGCTGTGCATCGGCACGCTGCACGAGATGGGCGATGGGCCGCAGGACACGATGGCGGCGCTGGGCTCCTTCCTGGAGCAGAAGAAGGTGTTTGGGACGCACTTCCGAAACCCCAAGGGGACGGTGCCGCAGGGCTACTACCAGGAGGACTTTCTAGACGACGGCGACCTGGATATGCTGGAGGTGGTGCGCCTGATGCGCCGGCACAGGTACACGGGTGGGATGGACCCGGACCACACGCAGGGGATCGAGGGGGATGAGGGCGGGCGGCAGTCGTGGGCGTGGAACATCGGCTACATCCGGGCGCTGTGCCGGGCGGTGCGGTCGGAGGAGCGCGCCGCGTCCTAGGTACGGGCGCTAGATCACTTCGAGGACGTCGGGGGCGGGGAGCGGCGGCAGGGGGGCGTGGGGCTCGGCCTGGTACCAGTAGGCGACGGAGGCGATGTCGTCCTGCAGTGGGAGGTAGCGGCGTCCGGCGGCGGAGGGGGTGCGCCAGCCGAGGGCCTGGATGGTGACGCGCAGGTCCTGCTCGAAGCGGATGGGATCGGGGATGTGCCAGCGGTACATCGAGAAGCGCTGCTGCGAGCGGTAGAGGCCGTCGGGCTTGATGACCTGAGGGAGTCCGAGGAAGGGCGTGGAGAAGGTGCCGTACTCGCCGCGCGGGTGCTCGAAGTTCCAGGCACCGCCGAAGTAGTCCTCGGTGCCGGTGCCGCAGATGGT
>DASTZM010000274.1:0-2734 GCA_035764305.1 Chloroflexota bacterium
GGCTTGAAGATCCCCTTGCTGGCGCTCTCGCGCCCGCCGGACCCGTCGGCGACCACGCCGAACCACGATGCATCGGGCAGCTGGCTGCCGGCTGCCATGACGGTCAGCTTCTCGTTGACGTCCGGCGTGGCGTCGACGAAGTTGACCGTGATGTTGGTCTGGGGCGTGAAGATCTGCCTGGCGCGGGCGTTGTAGAACTGGCTGTGACCCGTGGGCTGGGCTACCCCGTTCCGGGTCAGCACCTCAATCGTCACCGGCCCCTTGTTCTGCGCGGCGGGTGCGGCGCTCTGGCCAGGAGCGCAGGCGGCCAGTACAGCGGCGCTTGCAGACGCGCCTAGAACAGTGCGGCGGGTCGCGCCGCGTGAAAGCAACATGGTCTTCAATTCCCTCCTACTGCCGACGCTGCGGCTGGCGCGAGTGTAAACGGGCGCCGCAACTCAGGCAAGGGGGCTACGCGGTTCCGGCAGCGGATGTGCTCTCCCCTGGCGTCCACATTCCCAGCACGTTGTAGCCCGAGTCGACGTGCAGGATCTCCCCCGTTACGTAGCGCCCCATCTCGCTCACCAGGAAGACCGCGGCGTTGCCGGCGTCGATCGTCTCGATGTTGGTCTGGAGCGGGGCGGCGTCGGCCATCTTCTTGAACATATCCATGAAGCCGGGGATCCCCCGCGCCGCCACGGTGCGCTGCGGTCCGAGCGAGAGCAGGTTGATGCGGATCTTCTCCGGCCCCAACTCCGCCGCCAGGTACTTGCCGATGGTGTCCAGCGCCGCCTTGGCGACTCCCATGATTTTGTAGCCCGGCACCACTTTCTCGCCCCCGTAATAGGTCAGCGCCACCGCTGACCCGCCGCCACGCTCCTTGAACAGCGGCTCGGCCGCCCGGACGAGCTGTAAGAAGGAATACGCGCTGACGTCGAGCGCGGTCAGAAAGTGCGCGCGCTCGGTGTCGGTCACGCGCCCCATCATTGCAGGGGGCGGCGCGAAGGCGGCGGTGTGAATGACGAAGTCGAGCCCACCCAGCTGCGCCCTGATCTGCTCCATGGCCGAGGCCAGCAGCCCATCGGTCGAGTCGGCGCCGAAGTCAATCGGCAGACGGAGCGCGCCGGGGACCTCGGCGGACAGCTCTTCGACGTGCCGGGCGAAGCGCTCCTGGAATCCGAAGGCGAGGCGGGCGCCTTCCCGAGCGCACGCCTGGGCGATACCCCAGGGGTAGCCATGTTTCTCGGAAAGATTGGCGACGAGGCCGACTTTGCCTTCGAGCAGTCCGGGCATATGCCCGGCATTCTACTGACGCAGGGTGGCGACCAGTCTGCGCGGGTGCAGGAGGAGATCGAGGGCTTCCGTGATCGAGCGCGAGACGGCGTCGGCGGAGATGAGCGCCTGGACGCTCGTGCCTTCCGATTCGAGGACGCAGATACCGATCGCGGCTTCGCGGAGCATCTCGGCGTCGTTCGCCCCATTGCCGATCGCGACCGTCGACGTGGAGCCTAACTTCTTCACGAGCGCGGCCTTCTGGGGCGCTTCGGCCTTGCCGTGCTCGAGGCGCGTCGCTTCGAGATCCAGCTCACGATCGATCGACACCTGGCGGCCGTAGGTGTCGGCCGTGACCATCACGATCTCGAGCTGGCGCGAGAGGCGCGCGATGCGCTCCTTGACCCCCGGCCGGAGATGGCCATCCTCGGCGATCGTCCCGTTGACGTCCAGCACGAGACGGGCCAGCTCGAGCGCGCCGCGACCGGGGACGTCGATGGAGATCATGACCCGCGGGGGCGCCATTCTACAATCGCGCCTCCTTAGCCATGACCCGAGCCGCCGCGTTGCCGGCAACGCTGAAGCGGCGCCAGCTGGGGCTGCTGCGGCTGGTGATGGTGACGTTCTTCATCGTCAGCGGGGGCCCATACGGCCTCGAGGAGGTAGTCGGCAAGTCGGGCCCCGGCATCGCGCTCCTGCTGCTCGTCGTCACGCCGCTGATCTGGGCCGTGCCGACCGCGCTGATGGTTGCCGAGCTGTCCTCGATGATGCCCGTCGAGGGCGGTTTCTACGCCTGGGTCAAGCGCGCGCTCGGCCCATTCTGGGGCTTCCTCGAAGGCTGGTGGTCGTGGCTCGCGTCGTTCGTAGACATGGCGCTCTATCCCGTGCTGTTCGCGAGCTACCTGGTCTCGCTCCTCGAGCGGCTTGGGGTTGCGGCGCTGGGGGACGATCCGGTGCTGAGGTGGGCGTTGGGGCTGCTCGTGATCTGGCCGTTCGCGCTGCTCAACGTGCGCGGCGCGCGCCCCGTCGGTACGTCCTCAGTCCTGATCGGGGTACTCGTGCTAACGCCCTTTGCGGTGATGACCTACCTGGGTTTGTCACAGCTAGGCGGCGCCGACACCGCGACGTGGACACAGCTGACGCTCCCGGATCGGCCGCTCGTCGACGCGTTCGGCGTCGGGCTGTTCATCGTCATGTGGAACTACTCTGGCTGGGACAGTGTCTCCACGGTGGGCGAAGAGATCGACCGGCCCCGGCGCACGATCCCGCTGACGCTGCTGATCACCGTTCCCTTGATCACCCTGGTCTACCTGCTGCCGACTCTGGCGGGACTGGTGGGGACACCCGACGCCGCGGGCTGGACCGAGGGCGCGCTGCCCGATCTCGCGGCGGCTCTGGGCGGCGACTGGCTGGGAGTCTGGGTCGCGGTGGTAGGCATGCTGACCGCGGCGGCGCTGTTCAGCGGCAACCTGCTCTCGGTCTC
>DASTZM010000275.1:0-3685 GCA_035764305.1 Chloroflexota bacterium
GTGAGGTAGCTCTTTGGCACCCCAGACTTTACTGGGAACAACCGAGCCCCCGCGCAGCGGGAGCCCAGGGCGTTAGGGGGCGGTTACTGAGGGACGCGGTCCGGGAAGGCGCGGCGGTAATCGGTGCCGACGTTAGCACGCTCCACCTGGAAGTCCGCCGGGTTCAGCGGGTCGTAGGTCAGGATGGTGCGCTGGAAGACCTGCACGAAGATCTGCCGGTTCGCCGCCGCGCCCTTGGTGACCACCGCCGGGACCGCCTCGGTCATCGGCAGACCGACGTCGTGCAGCCAGCCGCCCGGGAAGATGTCCTGGCGGTTGATGTACGGCCAGAAGATGGGCGAGACGTTGTGTCCGGGACCGGGGGTCAGCGCCTGCGAGTACGGCACGAACACCGAGCCGTCGCTGTTGACCATCGTGCCGCCCCGGAAGCTCGCCGGCGGCTGGACGCGCGCGCCTTCCGCCGCGAGTGTGTTGACCTGCGAGTAGTTCAGCGTCGAGACGTCGCCGCCGATCGGCATGCTGGCGCGCGCGATCTGCAGCTCGTCGACGAGCAGACCGTACTGGAACTGCCAGTTGGGATCGGTGCTCTCGCCCGTGTGGTCCTCCATCCGTCCCTTCTCGAAGTACTGCGTGAAGCGTCCCGCGAAGAAGGTGGTGGGGGAGAGCGTGTTGCCCAGGATGCGCAGCCCGTCGTGCTCGACGTAGTACCGCAGGAAGCGGCTGTCGATCGGCCAGGACCCGGGAGCGCGCTCGGCGCCGACGGTCGACGACGGCTGCACCTGCGGTGTGGACGTCCCCGTCGGAAGCGGGGTCTGCGTCGGCGTCGGCGTGATCGTCGGCGTCGGCGTGATAGGCGCGCGCTCGGCGCGCTCGACCTCGATCCAATCGATCGCCACCAGCGTGTCGGTCGACGCGCCGTTGCGCTGCCCCAGCACCTCGATCACCAGCGTGTGCGACTGGTCGCTGTTCAGGCCGCCCCGCCAGACGATCTGCTCGTACACCGAATCGCCGGCCCTATAGAGATCGAAGGTGTCGATCTCGACGCCGTCGACCGAGACCCGCGCGAAGCCGCGGTTAGGGCCGCGGACGCTGAACCACTTGAAGTAGGGTCCATTGAACTGCATGCGCAGCATCGAGCCGGAGACGCGCGCCTGCTGCAGCGTCCCGCCGTGAGCGCGAGGGTCCTGGACGACGTTCCAGTCGTTGCCGATGTAGCGCATCGCCGGGTCGTTGTCCTCGTAGACGTAGGGCGTCGCCGTCGCCGTGGCTGACTGCGCCCCCGCCGGAGTCGCGGGGAGAGAGGCGAGCGCCCCGAGGGCGAGCATGAACACGCCGGCCACCAGCAGCCACCCCCTGCGTAGTCGTGTCCCGGCCCGTTGCTGCGTCGCGTTCACCGTATCTCCAATCTGCGCCAGAGTCGGCTTCAACAGAACGGGCGTAGTGTGCCCGCCAAGGATCGTTCCGTCAACTGGTTATGGCTACTCTGCTGTAACGTACGGCGAGGCGCGATGATGCTCGTCCCACGCCTCCCTGCCGGCCGGACGGCGCGGGTCGTCGTGGTCGGCGTGTGCGCTTCCGGAAAGTCGGAGCTGGTGCGGCGCCTGACCACCCGCGGACTCGACGCGCACTCGGTCGCGCAAGAGCACTCCCACGTTCCCCAGCTCTGGCGCCACGAGGGGCGCCCGGACGTGCTGGTCTACCTCCAGGCGTCGCTGCGCGTGGTCCGCCGCCGCGGGCGGCGCAACCTGGACGCGCCGGCCCTGGCGGAGCAACGCCGGCGACTTTCCGCGGCACGGCGCAGCGCCCATGTGAAGGTCCCGACCGATCACCTGACGGCGGCCGAAGTCGAGGCCCTCGTGCTCCGAGAGATGAGGGCTATACTGCCGTCACTTCCTATGTCCGCTTCGCCGACGGCTTCCGCACGACCCGCGATCGCCGAGCTGGAGCAGACGGCGCGCCGGCTGCGCCGCGACATCGTGGAGATGACCACCACGGCCGCGTCCGGGCACCCGTCCAGCTCGATGTCGTGCATCGACGTGATGGTGGCGCTGTACTGCGGTGGGTTCCTGCGCCACGACCCGAAGAAGCCCCACGACCCCGACCGCGACCGCTTCATCCTGTCCAAGGGCCACGCCTCGCCGGCGCTCTACGCCATCCTGGCCGAGCGGGGTTTCTTCCCCCACGACGAGCTGAAGACACTCCGCCGAATCGGCAGCCGGCTGGAGGGGCATCCAAACATGCGCCGCCTCCCGGGGGTCGAGGCGTCGACCGGTTCGCTTGGCCAGGGGCTGTCGCTCGGGCTGGGGCACGCCCTGGCGGCGCGGGTCGACGGGAAGGCCTACCGGACGTACGTCATCACGGGCGACGGCGAGATGGACGAGGGACAGATCTGGGAAGCCTTGATGTCTGCGCCGCATCTCCGAGTCGACAACCTGACGCTGATCGTCGACCACAACAAGGCGCAGCAGTCCAACCTGCTGGAGCGGGTGCTCGACTACCGGCCCCTCGCCGACAAGCTGCGCTCGTTCCACTGGCACGTCGAAGAGGTCGACGGGCACGACATGAAAGCGGTCGTCGAGACGCTTGACAAGGTCCGGCAGGTCACGGGACGTCCCCAGGCGATCGTCGCGCACACCGTGAAAGGCAAAGGCGTGTCGTTCGTGGAGGCCGATTGGACCTACCACGGTCGACCGATCACAAAGGAAGATCTGCCGAAGGCGCTGGCCGAGCTGGGAGGGAACTAGGGAATGGCAGCTACCGCGACCGCTCCGGCGTACGAAGTCAAGCTCGGCAAGGCGACGCGCGACGCCTTCGGCGAGGCGCTGCGCGAGATCGGCAAGGCCGACTCGCGGATCGTCGTCGTCGACGGCGACGTGAGCAACTCGACGCGCACCGAGTGGTTTGGACAGGACCACCCCGAGCGGTTCTTCAACGTCGGCATCGCGGAGAGCAATATGGCCGGCGTCGCGGCGGGGCTCGCCGCGAGTGGGAAGGTGCCCGTCGTGGCCAGCTTCGCCGCGTTCATCCTCTGCAACGCGTACGACCAGCTGCGCATGTCGGTCGCCTTTCCCGCGCTAAACGTGAAGATCGTCGGCAGCCACGCGGGCATCTCGATCGGCGAGGATGGCCCATCGCAAATGGCTATCGAGGACGTGGCGCTGGCGTGCTCGCTGCCGGGCGTCGCAGTCCTGGTGCCGGCCGACGAGCACGCCACGCGCGCCGCGGTGCGGGCGATGATCGCGCATGAGGGGCCAACCTACCTGCGCGTCGGGCGGCCCAAGGCGCCGCTGGTGTACCGCGACGAGTCGGAGGCGAAGCTCGAGATCGGCAAGGCACACCGCCTGCGCGACGGGAACGACGTCACCATCGCGGCGAACGGCTTGATGGTCGGTGCGGCGCTGGAAGCGCATGCGGCCCTCGCGGCGAAGGGGATCCGCGCGCGCGTGGTCGACTTCGCGTCGGTCAAGCCGATCGACGAAGCCGAGATCGCCGCGGCGGCGAGAGAGACCGGCGGCATCGTCGTCGCCGAGGAGCACCTCGCGCACGGCGGGATGGGGAGCGCGATCGCGATGGCGGCGGCGCAGTCGCAGCCGTGCCGCATGCGGTTCGTCAACCTGGGCGATCGGTTCGCCGAGTCGGGGACCGGCGACGAGCTGCTCGAGAAGTACGGCCTGACGGCGCGTGA
>DASTZM010000276.1:0-2273 GCA_035764305.1 Chloroflexota bacterium
GACCGCGACACCGCCGCCGTCGCCTGGCGACTGGTGAGCGCGCTCCAGGAGAGCGGGCAGCGCCAGGCGGCGGACCTCGTCCGCTGGCGCATCATCGGCACCTGGCCTCGGACCGTCGAAGCGCTGCGCTCAATGAACGACGTCGGCGCCGCCAACGTCCCGCCCTTCATCCGCGGCGCCATCAACTACGAGAACCGCCGCTGGCAGCCCACCGTCGACGCGCTGACCGGCTACATCAACTCTGGGCAATCAGACGTGGACGGCACCACCGCCGAGGCGCGCTACATGCGCGCCGTCGCCCTCGCCCGAATCGACGATCCCGACGCGATCACCGCGCTCGACCGCGTCGTCGAGCGCCACGCCCAGAGCGAGTGGGCCGACGACGCGCTGTGGGAAGCCGCCTCGCTACTGGGGCGCAAGAACGACCGTCCAGCGGCGCTGGCGCGCTACGAGCAGCTCGCGGTCAACTACCCGCTCTCGGAGTATCGCGGTCAGGCGCTCTACTGGCTGGGAAA
Organism: Chloroflexota bacterium; assembly: GCA_035764305.1. GTDB lineage: Bacteria > Chloroflexota > UBA11872 > UBA12225 > UBA12225 > DASTZM01. Next base: position 516 of record DASTZM010000276.1, read on the forward strand.
ACTCCTGCCGGAGCAAGGCAACGCCGCCGCCGGAGCGCGCTACATGGCCGCCGCCGCCGAGAGCGGCTACGAAGACTTTTGGACTTTCCGCGCGCGCACCGCGCTGCGCCGCCCGACTTCCGCACCCAAGCCGCTCGCCGGCCAGGAGGCGATCAGCGGTGATGAGCGCGCCGCATACGTCGCGTGGCTCGCCGGACGCGGCTACGCACCCGAGGCGCAGGACGCCGCGCGCGCCGCGGCCGAGGCAGACGGCCGCTTCAAGCGCGGCACCGCGCTGCTCGAGGCCGGCTTCCGCGCCGACGCCGAGCAGGAGTTCCTAGAGCTCGTCCGCACCTCGGGTTACGACCCGGCGGTGGTCGAGCACGTCGCGCTCCACGTGCGCGACCGCGGCTTCTACCCGCTCTCGGTCACGCTCGGCCACCGGCTGCTCGCCACCGCCGAGGACTCGGGGGAAACGTCGCTCCTCGCGGCGCCGCGCGTCATCCAGAAGCTCGTCCTGCCGCTCGCGTTCATCGGACTGGTGGAGCCTGCGGCCAAGGCCAAAGGGCTCGACCCGCTGCTCATGCTCGGCCTGATGAAGCAGGAGAGCTGGTTCGAGCCCCGCGCCGCGTCGTCGGCGCAGGCGCGCGGCCTGACGCAGTTCATCCGCGAGACCGCCACCACCGTCTCAAAGGAGCTGGAGTGGCCAAACTGGACGTGGGACGACATGAACCGCCCCTACGTCTCGGTCCCGTTCGGCGCCCACTACCTCTCGTCGCTGATCCGCGACTTCCGCGGGAACTACCACTTCGCCGCCGCGGGCTACAACGGCGGGCCGGGCAACGTCCTGCGCTGGGCGGCCAACGACTGGAATCGCGACCTCGACCTCTTCGTCGAGGGGATCACCTACGCCGAGACGCGCGGCTACGTCAAAGCCGTCGCGGGCAACTACGAGCTCTACAAAGCGATTTACTACCGCTAGGCTTCCCGCGGCGCCGCTTCCCGCCGCCGCGGGGGCTCGGCTATCATCGACAAGGTGTTGATGACGCCGCGAGAAGGCGTATACGCGTGAGCCCGGTCCCGGCCAATCCGCTCCTGGATTGGGCCCCGGCGCTCGCCCTGGAAGAGGCGCTGGACCACGTCCGCCTGGCGCGCAGCTTCCTGGTCCGCATGCAGGAGCTGCTCGACCTCGGCCGGCTCGCCGACGACGGCCGCGCCTACCACGCCGCGGCGCAGAACGTGAAGCTGCGCGTGCGCCGCGCGCTCGAGCTGGGCGCGCCCGAAAAAGACGTCCTGGCCGCCGCCGCCAACGCCTACCGCTCGGACCTGTGCGATCGCTGCGGCTGCATCTACTACTCCAAGACCGAGGACCCGCGCTTCAAAGGCATGTGCGGCGAGTGCCTCTATAGCGAGCGCTAGCCGAACAGCGCCGCCAAGTCGGTTAGGGCACCAAGACTCCGTCCGACCGGACCCGTCCCTCCGGTCCCGAAAACGTGAGGCCCAGCAGCGCCTCCGTCACGCGCGCCACGCGCACCATCTCGCGCACGTCATGCACGCGCACCACGTGCGCGCCGCGCGTGATCGCGAAGGCGACCGCGGCCGCGGTGCCCTCCAGCCGCTCGGCGGGCGGAGCGCCGCCCAGAGCGTGGCCGATGAAGAACTTCCGCGAGACGGCGACCAGCACCGGCAGCCGCAGCGCGTGCAGCTGGTCCAGCCGGCGCAGCAGCTCGACGTCGTGCGCGAAGAGCTTGCCGAACTCGATCCCCGGGTCGACCACCA
>DASTZM010000277.1:0-10313 GCA_035764305.1 Chloroflexota bacterium
CGGCAGTCCGTACGGCGGGCGCGTGCGCCTCGTAACGCACTACCAGATCGCGCGCGAGGACGTGGACTACGCCCTCAAGACCGCCGAACAGGCGCTCGGCCTCGTCACGGCCTAGCGTCGTGCGCTAGCTCAGGCCACCCAGCAGCGCCAGGCTGCCCGCAGCCAGGTTGGCAGGCTCGTAGCCGCCCTCGAGCAGCGCCACCACCGGCAGACACGCCGAGCGCACTAAGCGCCCAATCTCAGCGTAGTCCTCGGCGTGGAGCAGGAAGCCGCCCCACCGGTCCCCCTCGTGCGTATCGAAGCCCTGCGAAAGCACCAGGTACGACGAGCTCCGGGAGACGATGCGCTCCAGCGCGCGCTGGAGCGCGGGGCGGTATCCGCCCCACGTCGTCCCCTGCGGCAGCGGCTGGTTGAAGGTGGTCCCCGCGCCTGCTCCTGCGCCCGTCTCCCCTGCGAATCCTGTGTGCGGCGGGTACGCCCACTCCGGCTCGCCATGGATCGAGCAGTACAGCACTCGCTCGTCCCGCCAAAAGATGTCCTGAGTCCCGTTGCCGTGGTGAATGTCCAGGTCAAGGATGGCAACCTGCTCCACGCCGCGTGCCATCAGTCGCGCCGCGGCGAGCGCCGCGTTGTTGAAGTAGCAATAGCCGCCGGACGCTCCGCGCGACGCATGGTGCCCGGGCGGCCGGCACAGCCCATACGCCGCGTGAGAGCCCTCCCGCACCAGGTCCGTCGCGGTCAGCGCAACGCACGCCGACGCCCACGCCACCTCCATCGTGCCCCGTTGGATCGGTGTGCCTGTGTCCAGGGACCGGTCCCGCGCGAAGACGTACGGGAACCACTCCCCGTCCAGTCCCTCAGACTCGGCCTCGACGCCCCGCTCGCCCAGGTGCACCACGTAAGCCGCGTCGTGGACCGTCTCGGCAAGCTCGAGCGGGTACGCGCGCGGCGAAACAACCGCGCCTTCCCAGCGGGTCCCCACCAGCGCCTGCCGGACCGCCTCTACCCGCTCTGGCTGTTCGGGGTGAGCCAGCGGCCTGCCGTACAGGATCTCGACCCGCGGCGAGTGTCGCCGGTGCGCCGGGTCGTAGACCACCGGCACGAACGGCTCGGCCTCGCCCCGGCGCTGAAGCGACTCGCTCAGACCAGCTGCCCCGCCGCGCGCAGCGCGCGGTAGAGACGCGCCTGGGCCACGTCTTCCGCCATCACGACGTAGCCGATGCTTTCCAGGCTCTCCCCAGGCGCCAGGCGGAGGCGGAAGCCGAGCGCCGGGTGCGCGCCTTCCAACCCCATGTCCCGCAAGTCGCTCACGCGCGCGCTCATCGCGCCCGGGACCAGCGCGATCGCCGGGCTCCCTCCCGGCCCGCTGACGGCGCACCACGCCTCCGACGACGCGCCGAACCGCCCGTGGACTCGCTTCTGTGTCAGCACTCGCCCGTCTCGCTCGTAGTGCAGGACCACGTTGTCGCGTCGACCGCCTGGCTGCACGAAGGCGTGGAGGTGCAGCTCACCCTCCACACGCGAGGTGCCGGCATTCTCCACGCGTACGGGCATCGCCAGTACGTTTCCTTCGCCCGTCAGGAGGTAGGACACCTCGATCCTCAGGCCGTTGGCCGGCCGGACGCCCGACCAATCGGCGCCGGTTACCACGGTGCCGCACGTGATCCCACGCCAGCGGACGCCGTGCGCGCCGGTGCGCTCGGCCTCGCGCCACTCGAAGCGCTCCGTAGTGAGGCGGCCCGGGTACCACTTGCCCACGTTGAGCGAGGGGTGAATCCCTCCGTACCATGGGTTGAACCAGACGAAGACGTCTGGCGCATCCGGCGGGCTGTGGAGCTGGTTCTGCCAATCGCCGTCAGCCGCCCGCACGCTCAGCTCGACGACTCGCGCCATCTGATCCGGTAGCACGGTCATTCGGAGACGCCCGTTGTCGATATGCACGCGCTCCGGCACCGAGTCCGGGGTGCGCGCCACGGCGACTCCTGCCCCGGCGACGCCGAGTCTCAGCAGCGGCGTCTCGAAGGTCTCGGTCGACCGTTCGTGATCGAGAACCACGCACGCATCGACCGCGCGTGCCCGCTCGGGCAGTGGCGCGCGCACGTCCACGCGCGCTGGCGCACCAACGCGCACGGCTTCCACGTGACCTCTACTCACGACCTCGTCGTCGACTGTCAGCTGCACCTCGCCAGAGAAAGCACGCGCGCGCTCGCTTGCGACCACGATTGCCGTCTCGGCGACCTCGCGTTCAAAGGCGAAGCGATCGAGGCGGGCCACATGGGCTGGCTGCGCGTCGAGCGGGTCGCGCGCGCCGTCGGGATTGACCAGCTGCCGCCACAGCGCGCGCGCCGTCTTCCAGTCACCCTGGCCGGCATAGACGTACACCGGATCCGTCTCCACGCTCTGCCCGGGCTCGATCGTCCCCAGATCGAGCACCAGGTCTGGCGTCATCCAATCGGCTTGTACCTCCTTTGCGGTGGTCCAGATCGTCGCTCCGACCCACCCTTCACCGAACTCGGCCATCCAGCTCTCGAGGTAACGCTCCGGCTGCGCCACTTCCGACTCGCTCCAGTCCGGGAAGCGACTCGAGTCTTCGACGACAAGCCCGCTGGTGAGGTAGGCCGCGGTGTCGGTCCGGCGCGCGAGTTCCAGATTGACACTCGTCCCCGAGTTCACTTGGAGCGTGCGTGGCACGCTCCCCGCGTTCGTGACGCGGTACGTCAGCTTGATCAGACCGGACGGACTCAGGCGAACCCGCCGCTCGAATGTGAGGCCCGGGAACGCTTGCGGACTCGTCGAGAGCGTCACCTCCAGCGCACCGTCGCGTCGCGCCACACGCGGCGCCCACGTGCTGTTCGTGAAGACCGACGGCACGAACGGCGGCCCCACCGCCGCCGCGTGACTCAGGATCGATGCTCCGCTCTCGCGATCGAAGACGCTCAGCCGCGCCATCCAATCACCTGTCGGCTTCAGCGGCGCGAAGAGCGCGACTCGGTCTGTGCTGAGCCGCACAAACTCGTCGGTCTGCTCGACGAACAGCTCGCCAATCTCGCCGCACAGTGTGTCCAGCGAGAAGATCCGGCTTCGCAGCTGCTCACCGGCCAGATGGACTACTGCCTGCGCGTGCAGCGTTTCGCTCCCCACTTGGTCCGCGCGCAAACGGAGAGCGTGGCTCTCCCGCGATCGCGGCGCGAGCGCGAAGTCGATCGTCTCGCGATCGACCGTGAGACCCGGTGTCGCGCTCAGGCGCAGTGTCCCGCTCGTCGCTTCGTCCAGCTGATTCGCCAGGTGAACCCACAGCGTGGCCGACACACCCGGATGTAGGAAGCGCCTACTTCGGTCCTCGAACTCCACCGAGACGGGCTGCACCACGTGCGTCCCCGCGACAAGACGCACCGGCTGCCCGTCGACGATTACGGTCGACTTGATTCGGTTGGTCGGACGGTTGGATGGCAGGCTGCCCTGAGGCTGCTCGGCCGTTACGTTCGCGATCCACTCGTCTCGTCGTTCGACAGCGCCCGATCGCTGTACGCTGCAGCGGACTGCGTCCTCTCCCTCTGCCAGCACGCTCACCGCCACCGGCCGCTCGCCCCGGTTCTCGACCCGCCACGTCACGCTCCGCGTCCCCCCCACCGGCAAGCGTGGGTCGTCAAGCTCCATCGACGCGGCATATGAATCGGTGACGATCGACGCGATCCCCTTGGCGCGCCGGTCGATCACCACCTCCAGCTGCCTCCCGTCGCGCTCCCACCGGTATGTGTAGACCTCGACGTTTCCGCGCTTCTCGTCGTCCTGGCGCAGCGAGAGGTCGCGCTTGAAGTCGCGATACCAGTCCGCCCCGGCGAAGAACTCCTGCGCCGCGGGCAGCCGGAAGATCAGTGGTAGGTAGTTCTCCATCTTGACCGTCGTGTCGGGCACCCAGAAGTAGCCGCTCTTCTTATAGAGCGGCACCGCCTTCAGGTTGCCGGCCCACGTGTTGAGGTCCAGCCGCGCGTACCCCAGCGCCACCGTGCGCTCCAGGGCGGCGCGCAGCAGGTCGCGCCCCACTCCCTTGCCGTGCCAATCGGGGTGGGCGCTCAACGTGCCGACGTACGCCGTGTCGATCTCGCCCGTGTATTCGAACAGTGAGCAATAGCCCACCGCGCGCTCGGCGCCGCCCTCCGGGTCCGGCGCGTAGGCGACCAGCGTCGCGAGCGTATTCAGGTCGCGCTGATCCTGTCGCACGCGTGAGGCGGACGCGTGCTCGCCGCCCCCCGGGCCACCGCCCGGCCACGCCGAAGCGCTCTCACGCCACATCCGCGCCACGGCCTCCGCGTCTTCGTCGCGGTACTCGCGGATGTGCGTCATCCGCAGGTCGGGTGGGTTAACGATCACCCGACTATCTCCGGCGGTCGGCCAACCAGCCGCCGAAGGCGGCGGGGATGAGGTTGAGAAGGTCGCCGATCACTATGCCGCCCATGTTCATCTTGGGCAGCGCCGCAGGGCCGGCTGCCTGGACCAGTTGCGCCTCGTACACCGCGTTGAGCGCCGCCCAGACGACGATGAACAGGATGGCCACCGAGACCCCGTTTATGAAGCCGGACCGGGGCGCCAGACGGCCGGCCGTGAAACCGCCCGAGTAGAGCGCGATGAACTGCGCCAGCGGCAGGAGGAAGTACTGCTCCCCCAGCCCCGTCGCGCTCAACAGGGTGGACAGGAGGCGTAGTACCAGGAAGGCGACTAGCGCCCCCACGCCGATCGCCAGCGGCTTGGGGCGGGCCGGCCGCTCCAGGCCCGCCGGCTCAGGCGCTGGGGGTGCCGCCCTGGTTGGTTCCAAGGGCAGGCGGCGGCGCGCCGCCTGTCTCGTCGTAGGTGAATCCCGCACGCTCGGCAATCAAGCTCAGGAGGCGCGCCGACGCGCCGCGCGGCTGGTACATCCCCGTCTCCCACTCGGAGACCGTCTGCTGGCGCGTCCCCAGCTCATCCGAGAGCTGCTGCTGGGTGTAGCCCAGATGGCGGCGGAGTGCGCGCACCCGCTGCGCGTCCCACGCGTCGTACCGCGCACGACGCGGACGCGCGCTCCGGCGAGCCGGCGCTCCGCCCGTTGATTGTTCTTCCATGACGCTGATGGTACCCATTGCCATCGGTATTGTCACCCTGTTGCGTGTAGGTGTCAAGTACCCGCTACCGCAGTGCGCGGCGTTTCGGCTATCTCACGCTCGTACCAGTCCACCACTTCGCGCAGCGCGTCCTCGAAGCTCGTCGTCGGCCGGTACCCCAGCAGCCGCCGCGCCTTCGCCAGATCCGCCCAGGTGCGCTTCGCGTCCATCGGGTGCTCCGGGCCCTCGCGGATCACCACCGGGCGGTCGAGCAACCGCCCCAGCGCGTCCAGGTACTCGTCGAGCGTCACCGGCCGGTCGTTCCCCAGGTTGACGCACTCGAACGCGCCGCCCGGCTCGACGAGTCCCGCGGCCGCGCGCTCGAAGCGGTCGAGCGCCAGCAAGATGCCCGTGACGATGTCGCCCACATAGGTGTAGTCGCGCGCCGTCGTGCCGTCGCCATAGCGCGTGATAGGCCGGCCGTGCCACACGGCGTCGGTGAACGTGAAAGCAGAGAGATCCGACCGCACGCGCGGTCCGATCACGCCGAAGAAGCGCAGACACGTCACCCGCATGCGCGCCAGGCGCGAATACGCATGCGCCAGCAGCTCACAGCCGCGCTTCGTGGCGCCATACACCGACAGCGGCTCATCCGCCGCCAGGTCCTCCGAGAACGGCCCGTCCCACCCCGCCGGGCCGCTGCCGTACACCGTGCTGCTCGACGCCATGACCAGGTGACCCCGCTCGTCGCCCAGCCCGTGGCGCCTGCACGCCTCCAACACCTCGGTCGTTGCGATGAGGTTGCTCGAAACGTAGTCGCGCGACTCGCCCATTGCCCCGCGCACTCCCGCCCTTGCCGCCAGGTGCACCACCTTGCGCACTGGTTCGGCCGCGAGCGAGAACAGACGGTCCAGCGTCGTCACGTCGCGCGCATCCCCCTTCAGGAACCGGAAGCGATTCGCCACCCCGAGCCCGCCCGCCGTGCGACGTACGGCATCCACGTTCGCGTGCTTGCGCACTGGGTCGTAGTGCGCCGTGAAGGAGTCCAGCCCCACCACCGTGTCGCCGCGCCGCAGCAGCGCTTCGCACAGGTGGCTGCCGATGTACCCCGCGGCGCCGGTGACGACGACCGTCTCAGTCACACGTGCTCGTCCAAACGCGTCAGCGCGCCGCCTGGAACGCTGGCCCCACGCAAGTTGATACGACCAGCGCCACCAGAACGAGGAGACTCAGGACGGTCCAGATGAGTTGCGCGCGCGACGGGCGCCGACGGACGGCGCGCGCTTTCCCCTGTCGCGCCCTCCGGGCTGCCATGCGCCCCGATTCTACGCGCGGACCAGGGAAATCGCGGCCCTCGGCGGTATCATCCCGGGTTCCCGCCGGAGTACTCGACCCAGGAGAAAACCATGCGAATCGGCATCAATGGCTTCGGCCGCATCGGACGCCAGGCGTTCAAGGCCATCCTCAAACGCCACCCATCGCTCGAAGTCGCGGCGATCAACGACCTGGGTGACACCAGCACCAACGCCCACCTGTTGCGCCACGACAGTAATTACGGCGAGTTTGGCGGCAAGGTTGTCGCCGAAAAGGACTCGCTCGTCGTCGACGGCAAGCGCGTCGAGGTCACCTCAGAGCGCGACTGGACCAAGCTCAAGTGGGGCGAGCGCGGCATCGACCTCGTGATCGAGTCGACGGGCTTTGGCACCAAGCGCCCCGACGCGTCGAAACACATCGAGGCCGGCGCCGAGAAGGTCATCATCTCCGCTCCGGCGACCGACCCCGACACCACCATCGTGCTCGGCGTGAACGGCCATACATACGATCCGGCCAAGCACAACATCATCAGCAACGCCTCCTGCACCACCAACGGTCTCACGCCGGTTGTGAAGGTCATTCTCGATGCTTTTGGCATCGAGAAGGGCATGATGACGACGGTGCACTCCTACACCAACTCGCAGAAGATCCTGGACGTCGCCGCGCCGGACCTGCGCGAGGCGCGCGCCGGCGCGATGAACATCGTCCCCACCAGCACCGGCGCGGCGCGGGCCGTCGCGCTCGTGCTGCCCGAGGTGAAGGGGATCGTGGACGGACTGGCGTACCGCGTTCCGACTCCCACGGTCTCGATCGTCGAGTTCGTCGCGCTCACCAAGAAGTCCACCACTAAGGATGAGGTCAACGACACGCTCCGAAAGGCCGCCTCCAGCGGTCCGCTGAAGGGGATCCTCTCGGTGACGGACGAGCCGCTGGTCTCGATGGACCTCAAGGGGAACGAGCACTCGTCGATCGTCGACTCACTGGTCACCATGGTCGTGGGCGACAACCTGATCAAGGTGGCCGCCTGGTACGACAACGAGTGGGGCTACGCCTGCCGCATCGCCGACCTGGCCAACCTGCTCGTCTCCAACGCCAAAACCAAGTAGCCGCGTGAAGCGCAAGCGCTCCGTCGAGGAGCTCGACGCCCGCAACAAGCGCGTTCTGGTGCGGGTCGACTTCAACGTTCCCATCGAGAACAGCCGTATCGGCGACGACACGCGCATCCGCGCCGCCGTCCCTACGATCGAGGCCCTGCGCCGGCAGAGCTCACGCGTCATCTTGGTCAGCCACCTGGGCCGCCCGGACGGCAAGATCGTCGAGTCGTTGCGCCTCGCACCGGTGGCCAAGCGCCTCTCCGAGCTGCTCGGCGCTCCGGTCGCGACCGCGACCGACTGCGTCGGCCCGGAGGCGCAGCGCGCCGTCGAGACCCTCGAGGCGGGCGGCGTCCTGTTGCTGGAAAACGTGCGCTTTCACGCCGAAGAGGAGCAGAATGACCCGGCGTTCGCCAAGCAGCTCGCTGCGCTCGCCGACCTGTACGTCAACGACGCATTCGGCACCGCGCATCGCGCCCACGCCTCGACCGAAGGCGTCGCCCATCTCCTTCCCTCGGCCGCCGGTCTACTCATGCAGAAGGAGATCGAGACGATGGGCAAGGCGCTCGTCCGTCCCGAGCGCCCGTTCGTCGCCATCGTCGGGGGGAAGAAGATCTCCGACAAGATCGGCGTGCTCAACAACCTCATCCAGCGCGCTGACAAAGTGCTCATCGGCGGCGCGATGGCGAATACCTTTCTCAAGGCGCACGGACTTGCGATCGGCAAGTCCTACTTCGAGGAAGAGTCGGTCGACGTCGCCTCACAGCTCGTGAAGGACGCGCGCGCCGCGGGCAAGCCGCTCCTCCTCCCGCGCGACGCCGTCGTCGCGACTGCGATCGACGAGAAGGCGCTGCACCACGTCGTTGACGTGACCGACGTGCCGCCGGCCCAGATGATCGTCGACATCGGTCCCGCCACGATCGAGCACTACCGCGATGAGCTGCGCGACGCGCGGACAGTTATCTGGAACGGCCCGATGGGAGTGACCGAGATCGAGGCGTTCGCCAACGGGACGCGCGAGATCGCCCGCGCGCTGGGCCAGGTCAAGGGGACCACCATCGTCGGCGGCGGCGACTCGGTCGCGGCCCTCGAGCAGGCCGGGCTGACCGACCAGATCAGTCACATCTCGACCGGCGGCGGCGCCTCGCTCGAGTTTCTGGAGGGGCGCGACCTGCCCGGGATCGCCGCCCTCCAGGACGCATAACTCCGTGCCCGACCGCGCGCGCCGGCCGATCGTCGCCGGCAATTGGAAGATGAACACCTCCCTCGCCGAGGCGCGCGCTCTGGCCGGCGCGCTGCGCGAGCCGCTCGGCGCGCTCGAGGGCGTGGACACGGTCCTCTGCCCTCCCGCGGTCTGGCTGCCCGCCATTGGCGAGCTGCTGCGCGGCGGGCGCGTCGGTCTGGGCGCGCAGAACTGCCACTTCGAGGCCAAGGGCGCCTACACCGGCGAGGTCGCTCCGTCCATGCTCGCCGACCTCGGGTGCAACCACGTCATCGTGGGGCATTCGGAGCGCCGCGCGTACTTCGCCGAGACCGACGAGGCCGTCGCGCGCAAGCTCCGCGCGGCCCAGGCGCACGGCCTCACGCCGATCGTCTGCATCGGCGAGAACCTGGCGCAGCGCGAAGGCGGTGAGACTGATCGGATCGTCGGCGGACAGGTGCGCGCCGCACTGCAGGGGCTCGATGCCGCCGGCGCCGAGCGCCTCGTGATCGCGTACGAGCCCATTTGGGCTATCGGCACCGGACGCGCCGCCACCGCCGGTCAGGCGAACGAGACCATCGGCGCCATCCGCCGCGAGATGGGCGCGGTCCTCAGCGACCAGATCGCCCGCTCCGTTCGCATCCAATACGGCGGTAGCGTCACCCCCACCAACGCCGCGGAGCTCTTCTCCCAACCCGAGATCGATGGAGCCCTCGTCGGCGGTGCCTCCCTGAAAGCTGAAGACTTCCTCGCCATCTGCCGCGCCGCTGCCCACCTATAATCTGGGCCAATGGCGACGATCTTCTACTTCGTCCAGATCATCCTGTCCATCACCCTCATCAGCACCATCCTCCTCCAGGTCAAGAGCGCCAGTCTCGGGGGCGCCTTCGGCGGCAGCGACGCCTCGATCTACACCACCCGACGCGGGTTGGACAAAGTGCTCTTCCAGTTCACCATCGTCCTGGCGGTGCTCTTCCTGGTCACTTCGCTTCTGGTCCTGAGCCTCACGCGGTCGTAGCCACGAGCCGCCGTCCGGCCGGCGCACACCCATGAGCCGGCTCACGTCCCAGCTTGCCGTCGCCGTCGGCGGCGTACTGCTTGTCGCGGCGGTGCTGATGTCCTTCGCCCGCACCGCGGTCTTCGCTGAGGTCCCCGACTACGGCGGCGCTTACGTCGAGGGCTTGGCCGGCTTCCCGCAGGCTATGAATCCCATCCTAGCCAACGACGACGCGAGTCGTTCGGTCAACGCGCTCATCTTCAGCGGACTGACCAAGCCCGACGAGTCCGGCCTGCCCATCCCCGACCTGGCGCAGTCCTGGGACGTCTCTCCCGACGGCAAGACCTACACCTTCGTGCTGCGCAGCAACGCCCGCTGGCACGATGGCGTGCCCGTCACCGCCGACGACGCGGTCTTCACCTACAAGCTCCTCCAGGACCCGCTCTACTTCGGCGCCCTGGGCGGCGTTTGGCGCGACGTCGCTGTCGACAAGGTGGACGATCGCACGGTCAAGCTCACGCTCCAGAAGGACAGCTTCGCACCATTCATCGAGTACACGTCGCTCGGGCTGCTCCCATCGCACCTGCTGGCCGGGATTACCGCGCGTGACCTCCCAACCCATCGACTCAACCTGC
>DASTZM010000278.1:0-3803 GCA_035764305.1 Chloroflexota bacterium
AAGCTTAGCCCCCGTCTGACGCTCGACGAGTTGGACGATCTTCTGGCGAACGGCCGCGACTTCGTCGCTCGTGAGGGTGCGGTCGGGAGCGCGGTACGCGAGCGAGAACGTGAGGCTCACCTGGCCGTCGGGAACACCCTGTCCGACGTAGACATCGGCCACGTCGACGCTCTCGACCAGCGGGGCCCCGCCGCGACGAAAAAAGAGAGGTCCTCATGCACGGCGGGCGTGCGCGGGAGGGGTTGAAATCTGCGCTCGCTCGTGGCGTGCTGGATGAGCCGGTCGAGGTCGAGCGCGATGGCGTAGCAACGCTGTGACACGTCGAAGCGGGCCGCCGTGTCGGCGCCGACTTCGGCGACGAGGCCAACGACCTCGTCGGGTAGGACGGGCTTCTTCCCCGCGGACTCGGGCCGATGGTTGAGCACAAGCGCCGCGGCGCGATACGGGTGGAGCGCTGGGTGGCGCAGCGCGGCGTAGCCGTGTCCGGAGATGCCAAGGCGGGCGAGCACCGCTTCGACGGCCGACTTGACGTAATAGAAGTCGTTGGCTACGGGAGCGAGGCTGCTGCCAGTGCGCCACTCGCCGGTGACGGCGGTCAGCACGCGTCGCTCTTCGGGAAGATCTCCCGCGCGGGTGAGGTAGATGCGTCCGACCTCAAAGAAGTGCGCGTCGCGCGACGCGTGACGCAGGTTATCCGCCAGCGTCTGAAGCAGGGCCGGGAGGGCCGCGGTTCTCATGACGTCCTGGTCACGGTTGCCGGGATTCGTGATGCGCACCGGCGACACCAGGGGGGCGATACGCGAGTCGACGAGTCGCGCAAGCTGCTGATCGGCCGCCGATACATCGGCGCGGGGTACGAGCGCCAAATGACGCTCGTTGGTCCACGGATAGGCGATGACCTCGGTGAAGCCGGCGGCGGCCAGGGCGTCGCGCACCAATTCTTCCCAGATGAGGGGGCGGTTAGGCGTCGGGAGCGGCGGCTCGCCGCGCATGATCGTCGTCGGGATCTTGTCGTAGCCATCGATCCGCGCGACCTCTTCGACCAGGTCGGCGGGGCGCTCGACGTCGAGGCGCCACGGCGGCGGACTGACGACGAAGGCGCCGTTCCGGCGCTCGTGGTCGAAGCCGAGCCGGTCGAAGACTCCCGCCACAGTCTCGGACGTGTACTCCACACCGAGCAGGCGGCGAAGCTCAGTCAGTGGAAGCTCGATCGGCGTACGCTGGAGCGGCGCAGGGAAGGTGTCGACGGCCTCGCCAACCAACTCGGCGCCGGCGAGCTCGACCATCAGCTGCGCTGCGCGCAGCGCGCCAAGCATCGCGCTCTCGGGTGGGATGCCCCGCTCGAAGCGGCGCGACGCCTCCGTGGGTCGCGGAAGGACGGCGCGTGCGGTGCGCCGGATGCTTATCGGGTCGAAGTTGGCCGCCTCGAGCAGGATCGAGGTCGTCCGTTCGGTGACCTCGCTGTCGGCGCCCCCGATCACACCGGCCAGACCGACGGGTCGTTCCGCGTCGGCGATGATCAAGTGCTCGGGAGTCAGCTCGATCTCGGGCCGCTCCTCGGCCAGTGTGAGCAGTCGCTCGCCGGGACGCGCTGGACGCGCGACGAGCCGACCGCCGCGCACCGCGTCGTAGTCATAGGCGTGCAGTGGCTGTCCCCACTCGAGCATCACGAAGTTGGTGATGTCAACCACGTTGTTGATCGGCCGCATGCCGGCGGCCTGGAGGCGCTCTTGCATCCACGCGGGGGATGGACCGATCGACACATTCTTGAGAAGAATGCCGACGAAGCGCCGGCAGAGGCGCGGCTCCTCGATCTCGATCGTCACGGGCTCGTCGTCGCGCCGCGCCCGCGACGGCTTGAGGACCGCTCGAGGCACACGAACGTCTGACCCGCCGGTCAGCGCCGCGACCTCACGCGCGACGCCGATCATCGCCAGGCAGTCCGAGCGACCCTTCAGATCTAGCTCGATCACTGTGTCGCCCAGCGCCTCGGCGAGCGGAACGCCAACCGGACTGTCGGATGGGAGGACCATGATTCCGGTGTGGTCGTCGGAGATGCCCAGCTCGAAGCCGGACATGACCATCCCCTCAGACTGAACACCGCGCATGTTGGTCGGCTGCAGGACCCGCTCCACTGCTGGCGAGGAGTGGCCGTCGCGGTAACGCGTGCCGACGAGGCCAAGCGGGACGATGTCCCCCTCCTCAATGTTGGTGGCGCCGGTGACGACGCGCGTACGCCGCCCCTGACCGTAGTCGGCGGTGACGAGCGTCAGGCGATCGGCGTTGGGGTGGCGCTCGATCTTCTCGATGCGCGCAACCCAGACGTTCTCCCACGCCGCGCCGACGTGGTGGAGGGCATCCACCTCGATTCCGGCAATGGTGAGGCGCCGTGACAGCTCCTCGGCGCTCGCCGAGAAGTCGACGTAGTCACGCAGCCACTTGAGCGAAACCTTCATGCTGGTACTCCTGGGACCAGGCTAAGACAACTGGCGGATGAACCGCTGGTCGTTGCCGTAAAACAGGCGGATGTCATCCACGCCGTACTTGAGCAGCGCCATGCGCTCGAAGCCAAAGCCAAACGCCCAGCCGGTGTAGCGCGTGGAGTCGATGCCGCAGTTCTCGAGCACGATGGGGTGCACCATGCCGCACCCGCCAATCTCGATCCAGCCGCCCTTGCAGGTGCGGCAGCCCGAGCCGCGGCACACGTGGCAGGACATGTCGAACTCGGCGCCGGGCTCGACGAACGGGAAGTAGCCGCAGCGGAAGCGGATCTGACTCTCCTCGCCGAATAGCGATCGAATCATGAGTGTGAGGCAGCCGCGAAGGTCGGCCATGGTGGTGTGCTCGTCGACACACAGCCCCTCGATCTGCGTGAACATCGACTCGTGCGACGCGTCGGTGGCCTCGTTTCGGAAGACCTTGCCCGGCACGATCACGCGGATGGGCGGCTTCTGATTCAGCATCGTCCGGATCTGGACGGGGGAGGTGTGCGTGCGCAGGACCACCTCGTTCCGACCGCCGGCGGGCCCTTCTGCCTCGACGCCCGACACGTAGAACGTATCCTGCATGTCCCGCGCGGGGTGGTCGGGCGGCAGGTTGAGAAGCGTGAAGTTGAAGTGGTCCCACTCCACTTCGGGGCCTTCGACGACGCTGAAGCCGAGGCGGAGGTACACCCGCTCGATCTCACGTCGGATGCGCGTGATGGGGTGCAGGTCACCCAGCCGCACACCACGCCCGGGGAGCGTGACGTCGATACGCTCGGATTCGAGCGCCATGGCGCGTGCCGCGGCGCGCAGCTCCGACAGCCGGCGGTCGAACGCCTCTTCGAGAGCGGTCTTCACACGGTTGGCCGTGGCTCCGGCGGCGGGACGCTCCTCGGCGGAGAGCTTGCCAAGGCCGCGCATCAGGCCGGCCAGCGCGCCGTTGCGGCTCAAGTAGCGAATGCGCCACTCTTCGAGCGCGGGCTCGGCATCGAGCGCCGGTAGCCCGGCCAGCGCGTCGCGCCCGAGTCGCTCGAGGTCTTCCGCGAGTGACTTGATGGTGCTGCTCATCGTGATCCTCCAGCTGACGTGCGGTCGGTGCGGTGGGTGCGCTGTCTCAGCGCTTCGTACAGGATGATGCTGCCGGCGATGGCGGCGTTGAGTGACTCGACGCCCCTCGCCATGGGGATGGCAATCGCTTGGGTCGCTAGGCCCCGCGCCGCGGCGGATGGGCCGTGGGCCTCGCTGCTCACGATCAGCGCGGCGGGGGCGAGCCAGTCGACGTCCCAGTGACACGTCTGCGCCCCTGCGTCGGCGACGTAC
>DASTZM010000279.1:0-21980 GCA_035764305.1 Chloroflexota bacterium
GTCATCTACACGGTGTTCAGCTTCAGCAGCTTCGCGTCGCTGGTCGTGGTCGACGTGATTCTCTACGCCGCGACCATTCTGCTCGAGTTGGCCGCGCTGGTCGCGCTGCGCGTCAGCGCACCGCACGCCGCGCGACCCTACCGCGTCCCCGGTGGCTGGCTGGGCGTGTGGCTGGTGGTCCTCCTTCCCACTACCGTCCTGGCGCTGGCGATCGTCGCCACGGCGCAGTCCGAGGGGATGGGGGCGGTCTCTCTCAGCGCGGCGGGACTGGCCAGCGGCGTCGTCCTCTATCCCGTGGTGCGCTTCCTTCTAAAGCGAGACGCGCCTGACGTGTACGTGCCCCTAGATGGAGAAGCGCGCGAGGTCGACTGGCTCGGGGAGCGCCTGCCGTCGCTCGTGCCCCGAGAGCGGCCCGAGTGGCGCTGAGCGTTAGCCCGAGAGCACGGGACGCTTGAGGTAGAAGATCCAGTAGCCCTCGGTTACCTCTTCCTTGCCCCGCCGAAGGGTCTGGAGGGGGCTGGTCGGGACGGCAGTGACCAGCTCCCAGCCATCCGCCCCCATCTGGTTGAGCACGTCCCAGGGCGTCTGCGGGCTGTTCTGGAAGTCGAGCACGCGCCCGTTGATTCCGGCGACGACGTGGTCGTTGCCGCGCATGCCGACGAACATCGTCGCGTACTCCCAGCGAATCACGGCGGCGACCCCTGGCCCGACGGGGAGTCAGTCGATCGGCGGCGTTTGAACACCGCCCGGTAGGACGTGGCATCAAACGGGCCGAACTGGCCCGCCGCGGTGGCGTACGTCTGGGGAGCGAAGGTGACCAGCTCCCAGCCGCGGCCGCCGTACTCGTCCAGGATCTGGTCGATCCCTTCCAGCTTCCCGCCGTCGGCGAACTGGATGGACCAGACGCCGTCCGTGCGGTGGATGAGCACCGTGCGGTGCTCCCAGGACTCCATCAGGAACGGGATTGTAGTCGTGGCACCTGTCTTGCCTCCCCAGGGAGCGGCCTCCGGGCCACTAGGGGGAGCCTCACAACTGCATGCAGCCGAGTCAGATCATCTATCTGGCCATCCTGGTCCTGTCCGTCGGAGTCCTGATGTCCGAGCGGATGCGCAACGACCTGGTGGCGGTGCTCATCATCGTCGCTCTCGCAGCGACGCGAATCCTCAAGCCCGAGGAGGCGGTAGCCGGGTTCTCGAGCGAGCCGGCGGTCGTGGTCGCCGGGATCTTCGTCATGACCGGCGCACTCCATCAGACTGGCGTCTCGGAGACGCTCGGGAACTGGATTGGACGCGCCGCCGGCGCCAGTCTCACGCGCGCCCTCGCGGTCATGATGCCCAGCGTCGCCGCGCTCTCGGCATTCACCCACCACGTGACCACCACCGCCATCATGGTCCCGGTGTCCCTGAATCTCTCCCGCGAGAGGAAGATGCCGCCGTCCAAGCTCCTGATGCCGATGTCGTTCGCCGCCTCGCTCGGGACGGCCATCACGATCATTGGCGCGCCCGCCTTCCTGGTCGCCAGCGACACGCTCACCAAGGCGGGCCGGCCAGGCCTGGGAATCTTTTCGATCTCCCCGGTCGGGATCGCCATCACGCTGGCGGGAACGCTCTTTGTGCTGTTGATCGGACGGTTCCTGCTGCCGCATCGCCAGGGCCAGGAGGACAGCAGCGAGCGCTTCCGCCTGGACGACTACTTCACGGAGCTGACGGTGCTCCCCGACTCCCCGTTTCTCGGCAAGAAGCCGGCGGAGGTGCACGACGATCCGCAGTTTGGCTTCACGATCTCGGGTTGGATGCGTAACGGCCGGCGCCTGGAGCGGCCGTACGGCGAGCGCACCTTCCGCGATGGTGACGTCCTGCTGGTGCGCGCGTCGCCGGAGGAGATCGTGCGCTTCCGCGAAGAAGGCGGGCTGGAGCTGGAGCCGGTGGCGCGCTATGGCGATCGCATGGACAAAGACGAGGATCTCCCTGACGCGGGCGACAAAGAGGTCACCGATCAGCTCGTGCAGGTCGTTGTCGCGCCCCGCTCGGACCTGGCGGGAAGGACGCTGGGGGAGATCGACTTCCTGCGGCGCTACGGCGCGATCGTCGTCAGCATCTGGCGCAAGCACGGCTGGCTGAACGAGGAGCTGTCCAAGATCCGCCTGCGCGCCGGCGATGTGCTGGTGCTGATGGGCAGCGAGAACGCCCTGACGCGCGTGGCCAATGAACGCGGGTTTCTGATGATGGTGCCGTTCCACGGAGAGGCCCAGCGCACCAGCAAGGCCCTCACCGCCGCGCTGATCATGGTGGCGACGGTCCTGCTGACCGCATTCGACGTGCTTTCGCTCCAGATCGCGTCGCTGGCCGGCGCGGCGGCAATGATCCTCACGCGGTGCATCAGCGTGCGCCAGGCGTACCGCGCGATCGATCAGCGAATCTTCGTCTTCATCGCCGGCGCGATCCCGCTGGGCACCGCGATGAAGAACACCGGTACTGCCGACCTCATCGCGAAGTGGCTGCAAGGCGTTGTCGGCACGTGGAGTCCGTTCATGATCTGTATCGCGATCTACATCGTGGTGGCGGTGATCACGCAATTCATGTCGGACGCCGCGACAACGGCCATCTTCGCGCCGGTTGCGGCGTCACTGGCAGCGGCACTGGGACAGGCGCCCGAGGCGTACGTCGTCACGACCGCCATGTCGGCCGTGACGGCGTTCCTGACGCCGATCGGCCATCACGGCAACCTCCTGATCTACGGGCCTGGTGGGTACAGATTCGGCGATTTTGTGCGCGTCGGCGCGCCGCTCACGGTGGTGGTCGCGGGAGTGATTGCGCTACTCGCGCCGATGGTCTGGCCGATCAGCAACGTGGGCTGATCCCGGCGCAGCGCCAAACGCTTCTATACTCGCGGCGTGCGTTCTCGCACGCGGTCCGTCGTGTTTCGCGGCGCGCTGATTCTGCTCGCCGCGGTGGCGCTCGGCACACTGCCCTGGGGCACGGTCGCCGGCTGGCTGCCGTGGCCGCCCGCGGCGCTGGACGGCGAACGGGCGCAGGTGGGTGTGCTGCTGCTCGCGTCGGTCGCGGCGGGCTGGTTGACGATCAACCTCGACCAGCGCGCCTCCGTTTCGCTCATAGGACTCCCGCTCACGCTCGCGTGGTGGCAGGTGTCCGTCCCGGCCGCGCAGCTGAGCGCGCTGGTCGGAACGCTCATCGGGAACGCCACGCGGCGCGCCGGCCTGACCGGGTCGCTTGCCGGCGCGGCACGGCTGGTCGTTGCGGCGACGGCTGCCGGAGCGGCGGCCGGCGCGGTCGGCGGGTCCCAGAGCGAAGTCGGCGCGCTGCTGCCATCGCTGGCAGAGCTGCCGCTTGGCGCGCTCACCATCGCGGAAGTGCTCCGCGCGGCGGTCTTTGTCGCGGCACTCAGCGCCGTCGATTGGCTGCTTGATTGGGTCGACACTCGCCTGGCGCCCGCCGGCCGCGCTGCGACCGAGCGGCTCATGCGGACCGACCTGGCGTTCAGTGCGCTTCTCTTCCCGCTCGCGCTGGTCTTTCACGGGACCGACCGCGCGCTCGGGTGGCAGCCCCAGGGGGTACTGCTCGGGGGACTGTTTGCCGCACTGCTTGTCGTGCGGACGTGGCTCAACCTGCGCACGCTGCATCAGGCGCTGCGACGTCTGTACGGCGTCGTAGCCGAGCAACGCGAGCGACTAGACACGCTGGTCACGCACTCCGGCGAGGCGATCTTCACCATCGATCCCGCGCTGCGCTTGAGCACGGCGAACCCGGCGCTCGAGCAGTTGCTCGACCGCCCCTCAGAGGCGCTGGTCGGGCGGGCGTGCGCTGAGGTGTGCCACTTCGAGGATGAGCACGGCACGCGGCTCTGCCCCGAGCGATGCCCGCTAGTAAGGGCGCACCGTGAGGGTCAGCCCGTCTCGATCGACGTGGTCTACCAGCGCGCCGAGCAGCCACCCAAGCACGTGCTGTTGACCTACGCCGCTGTCGGCGAGCCCGACGGCAGACTGCGGCTCGGGATCGGCATCGCGCGCGACGTGACCGGGCAGCGCGAAGCCGAGCGTCTGCGCGAGGAATTCGTCTCACTCGTGACCCACGAGCTGCGCAGCCCGCTCACGTCCTCGACGGGCTATCTGGACCTGCTCAAACGGACGCTTGAGCGCGTCCCCATCTCCGCAGGTCTCGACACAACAAAGGTGCTGGGATACGTAGACCGGATCCAAGGCGCCGAGCGGCACCTGCTTCGGCTGGTCAACAACCTGCTTGACATCGCTCGCGTGGAGCGCGCCGACCTGCCGCTTGACGTCGGGGCAGTGCGGGTAGAGAAGGTGGCGGCGGAAGCACTCGACGCCGTTGCGCTGCAAGCCAGCCAGAAGAAGATCATGCTGATGCGCGAGGGAGAGGGCTGGGGCGACGCGCTGCCCCCGGTTTGGACGTCTGAGCTCTACGTCCGCGAGATACTGGGCAACCTGGTTTCCAACGCGATCAAGTACACCCCCGAGGGCGGCCGGGTGACGGTGCGCCTGCGGCGCGTCCCGGCCCCTGCGGCCCCGTCCACCGAAGAGGACGAAGCGCCGCGCGAGGTGGTGGAACTCTCGGTGACCGACACCGGATACGGCATGTCCGAACAGGACCTGAGCCGTCTCTTCGGGAAGTTCTTCCGGAGCGGCCGTCCGGAGATCAGGAAAGAGCGCGGGACCGGCCTCGGGCTGGCGCTGAGCAAGCAGATGGCCGAACGACTGGGCGGCGCGATCACGGTGACCAGCGAGCTGGGGAAAGGAAGCACCTTCACGCTCCGCCTGCCGCTGACCCACGTGCGTGCCGAGGAGCTTGTGACCGCGTGACGATCTGAACTCGATCGTCATGCAGAGATAAGCTGATGACGTTATGCTGTAACGGAGTATGTTTGGGCCGCGGGCGCGCGCCGCGGGCTTGCTGTATGCCGGCTCCGCGTGCGCCGGGAGCATTCTGCTGGTCCTGGTGTGGCAAACGCCGGTGGGGAACGCCATCGAAGAGGCGACCGGCTTCCGGCCCGCGGTCCTCGGCAGCGCGATCGGCTCGCTGGCGACGACGCTCTTGCCCGAGCCGCCCGCTGCTCTCTTCGCGCCACCGGCGCCGCCCGCACCGGCCGCCCCCGCAGGCGCGGCAGCGCCTACTAGCACGTCCGCGCTGACATTCGCCGCCCCCGCGCCGCCGGCTCCTGTTTCGCCGGCCGTTCCGACGACTGGGCCGGTCACAGCTGCGGCAGCGCTTGAGGAACCTGCGCCCACCGCGCCGCAGGACGGGCCACTCGGCGAAACAGCCGCATCGATCTCGGCCGCGGTAGCCGCGGGCGATGAGCCCGCGGCACGTGCACCGGAGGCAAGTGCGACCCCTGGCCCCGCTCCGGCCGCGTCAGCCACGCCCGGTGTGGCGTCAGCCCCGATCGCAGCGCCTGCGCCGCAGGCAAGCGCAACGCCGCGACCGGCGGCTCCCACCTCGACGCCCCAGCCGACGACAGCTCCATCGACGGCGACAGCCACGCCGTCACCCGCGGTCGGACTGGTCGAGGAGCTACTCGAGACGGTGGGCGCAGCGGCCGACGCCATTGAGAGCACCGTGTCGGCGCCGCTTCCTACGGTCGCAAGCCTCCTCGGCTCTCGCGGACAGCCACTGAACCCCGACCGCCGCGACAGTACAACGCGCGATACGACCGCGGCCGCACAGGCGTCAGCCTCACCGACACCGCCGTCCATGCGAGCCACGGTCGTCGCCGGCGCCGCTTCGACGGTCGCCCAGGCGGTGTCGGCGGCCTCCGGCACCCCGACACCGGCCGCGGCGACGCCAAGCATCCAGTCGACCGCGACAACCCAGCCGACCGCGGCCCCGACCTCGCAGCGCGACCAGACGGCGCCCGCTCCGAATACGGGGTCGACCGCGGGGTCGACCTCTGGGGCAGGCGCGGTGGCCGGAGTGCTCCCGGCGGGTCAGCAGGCCCAGTCGTCCGCCGACGTCGCGGCGGCACCGGTGGTGGAGCAGGCGCCGAGGGCACCGGGCGGCCCTCCGGACGCGGCTGCATCCGTCGTCGCGTCGGTCCCGAAGCTGCCCTAGACCGGCGACCGCGCGTCGGCTACGCTTCCGGCCAATGCCAGAGCTGAGTCGTGAGCAGGCATGGGCCGTGCTGACCGAGCACACGTCGTCGCCAGTGCTGATCCGCCATGCGCTCGCGGTCGAGGCCGCGATGCGCGCCATGGCGCGCAAGATGGGCGGCGATGAGGAGTACTGGGGCGCCATCGGGCTGATCCATGATTTCGACTTCGAGCAGCATCCCACCGCCGAAGAGCACCCGTTCGCCGGCGCCAAGATCCTCGCGGAGCGCGGCTACGACCAGCAGGTCGCCGGCGACGTCCTGTCGCACGCGACGTATGGTGGCGTCCCGCGCGACACGCCGTTGCGCAAGGCGCTCTACGCCGTGGACGAGCTGTCCGGCTTCATCACCGCGGTGACGCTTGTCCGGCCAACGAAGAGCCTTTCGGACGTGGAGCCTGCTTCAGTACGCAAGAAGATGAGGGACAAGGCGTTCGCCCGCGCGGTCAACCGCGACGACATCGTGAACGGCGCGGCCGAGCTGGGAGTGGAGCTGGACGAGATGATCGTCGCCGTGCGCGACGCGCTCAAGCCGGTCGCGGCCGAGCTGGGCCTCAACCCGTAGCTGAGTCTGATGAAGATCACTGCGCTCAAGACCTACATCCTCCAGGACCGCGGACCGCGCAAGTTCGTCTTCGTCAAGGTGGAGACCGACGAGGGTCTCTACGGTTGGGGGGAAGGGACGCTCGAGATGAAGCAGAACACCGTCGTCGCGGCGGTGGGGGACCTGGCGCAGTTCGTTCTGGGCGAGGACCCGACGCGGATCGACTACCTGTGGCAGCGCATGTACCGCCACGGCTTCTGGCGCGGCGGCGTCGCCATCCTGAGCGCCATCTCGGCTATCGAGCAGGCATTGTGGGACGTGACGGGCAAGGCGTTTGGGCAGCCGGTCTACAGGCTGCTCGGCGGCGCCGTGCGGGACTTCATCCCGTGTTACACGCACTGCGGGCAGTCCGAACAGGCGCTGAAGTACATGGACGACGGGTGGCGCGCCTTCAAGTCGGGGCCGCGCGGCTGGACTCGCGAAGGACTGATCCCGAATGAGCTGAAGATCCAGCGCGAGACGGCGCAGGCGTTCGAGGCGCTGCGCGATGCGTGCGGCGAAGACGTCGCACTGATGTGCGACGCGCACGGGCGCCCCCGCCCTGCGCTCGCGATCAAGATTGGCCGTGCGCTCGAGCCCTACAACCTGCTCTTCCTCGAGGAAGCCGTACCGCCCGACAATGTCGCGAACCTCAAGGTCGTGCGGCAGGCAGGGTTGCAGGTCGATCTGGCAACCGGGGAGCGCGCGTTCACGAAATGGGGCTTCCGCGAGATGATCGAGCAGCAGCTCGTCGACATCATCCAGCCCGATATCTGCCACGACGGCGGGATCAAGGAGACGCTCAAGATTGGCGCGCTGGCCGAGACGTACAACGTCCTCGTCGCGCCGCACAACCCGAATGGTCCGGTCGGCACCGCCGCGTCGGTGCACGCAGCGGCCGTCATGCCCAACTTCCTGATCCTCGAGTACGCGCAGTCGGCGGTCCGCGACGTCTGCCAGGCAGCGTCCGATGCCGAGTGCTTCAAGGCGCGCGATGGACGCATCGCCCTACCGACGGGGCCGGGGTTGGGTATCGACCTGGATGAGGCGTACCTCGCGGCTCACCAGACGACGGAAGTAACACCGTATACCGCGTCCTTCAACCCCGACGGCGGTGTGGCGGACATCTAGTTCTCGCCGCGGCACCCCGCACCCGGGTCCCGCCCCTTAGACTGTCAAGGTGGCAAGCAGCAAGATCACGAAGGCACTGGCGCGCAGGATCTCACAGGCCAAGGGAAAGCCCGTCGGCGCGCTCGTCTTCGCGGCGATCGATTCGGAGAAGCTGACGCTCAGCTCGTTCGCCGAGCGCGCCAAACAACGCAACGCCGCGGTGAAGGACCAGATGGGCAGAGTGATGGAACGCGTTCAGGCATGGGAGAAGTCCTCCGGGACCTCCGTCCCCGTCGCGTTCAAGCCCGACCAGGCAGCCGTGGAAGTGACGGGTCCGGTGGAGCTGCTGGAGGCACTGGCCGAGGATGAGGCGGTCGCTGCACTCGACGTGACGGCCTAGGTGCCGCGACCGCGCTACCACCTGCTGGCCACGCTCCCGATCGCGGCGGTGGCGGCCAGGACCTGGGGCGGACCAGCGGCACTCGGTGCGCTGTGCGGCGGGATGCTGATCGACGCCGACCACGTGGTCGACTACGTCTGGACACGCGCGCGCGGCAGGAAATCGCATTACCTCGCGCCGCTGCACGCGTGGGAGCTGCTCCTGGCGCTCGGATTCTTCGCCCGAGCCGCGGTTCGCAGTGAACGCCGGCGCCGTGTACCCGACCACTGGGTAGGGTCCCAGGCGGGGGGGCCGGTACACGCCGGCGCCGCGGTTCTCGCCGGCGTAGCGGTGGGGATGATGGGGCACCTGGCGGTCGACGTGGCGGGAAACCGACCCAGGCACGCCGGCGTGTACTCGCTGGTCTTCCGGCTGCGCCACGGGTTCACCCGCGAATCGACGGGCTGGACAGAGGAGGGCGGCTTCCACGGCTGGAGTGAGCTGCCCTGGTACCAGTGGTGGCGAGCCTTCTAGGCGTCCTACAATCGCCGCCAGAAGGAGAGACATGACTGCCACCACATTGCGCGCGGTGCGGACAACAGTGGCTTTCAAGGGGCCCGGGCCGCAGGTCAACGGGTTGGAGGCCGTGCCCGAGGGGCTCTGGCTGTCCGACCAGATCGACAATCGGACGTACCTGGTCGACTACGAAGGCAAAGTGCTGAACAGCTTCGCCAGCCCGGCGCGAAACGCGAGCGGCACGAGCTTCGGATCGGGTTCGGTGTGGGTGACGTCCAACGTGCGCCCATCGATGGTCTTCCGGCACGATCCCAAGAGCGGGCAGTGCACCGCGGCGCTGCACCTGCCTGAGGCGGACAAGGGGGGCGTGCACGGCGTCCAGTGGCGTCCTTACGAGCTGGGGGTCGCGCCGCCCAAGACACCCGTGCCGCAGGGCCAGGTGCATGGGGTGCACAACACCGTCGGCGGCGCGCCGAACGCCGGACCCGGCGTCAGCGGCACGTTGTGGGTCACGCGCCCCGGGACCCACATCATCCAGCACATCGACGCCGAGACCGGGGAGCTGCTGGGCCAGATCCCGTTCCCGGCGCCGCGCTCGCACGGCCTGTACTGGGACGAGGCCGACAATACGCTGAACGTCGTGGAGACGAACCACGGCCACGTCTACAAGCTCGACCCCAAGACCGGCAACGTGCTCGAGGAGTGGGTCATCGAAGACGTTGAGGCGCATGCCATGACGCGCGGTGCCGACGGTCGCATCTGGATCGGCGACGCCGCGACCAATCTCATCTCATACGTGGAGGCCAAGTAAGTGCCCATCGACCTGACCAGCAGCGCGCCGCGCAGCCCGTACGACCGGCTGGGCAACATCAGCTTCTTGCCCCGCGCGATCGACAAGATGCGCGCGTACATCGACGGCAAGCACGGCGCCTACAACGCCAAGACGGGGTTCAGCACGCAGCTCTTCGACCTGTTCGGCGTGACCGCCGACGAGTTCGAGGAGATCGTGAAGGCGAACGAGAGCGATGACGCGGTGGTGAAGGTGCTGCTGGAGCGCCGCCCGCTTACGGCGCAACAGATCGAGGAGTGGAACGAGCGCTGCGAGACGCGTCAGCCGCAAGACGACGCGGCGCGCGCGCGGCACTTCAAGATGCTGGCGGACGCCGGGTATGGCGACCGAACCGACGTCGTGACGACGTACGACCGGCTCGATCTGGACGACGGGCGCGACGTGCCGCGCGGCGGCCGGCGAGGCCTGGGCAAGGGCAAGTAGACCCTCAGTAGAATCGGTCGATGGCCGACCGCCGGCGCGTCGTCATTACCGGAGTTGGCTCGGTCAACCCGCTGGCGCTCTCCTGGCCAGAGACGTGGCCCAAGCTGCTGGCGGGCGAGTCCGGCATCGACCGCATCGCCAAGTTCGATCCCGTCGAGCTAGGACTCACTGTCCACATCGCCGGCGAGGTGCGCGGCTTCGACCCCGGCAACTTCATGGATGCGCGCGAGGCGCGGCGCATGGACTTCTTCTGCCAGATGGCCATCGCGGCGACGCGGGAAGCCATCGCCGACGCGCGACTGACGATCGACGAACGCAACCGCGATCGGATCGGCGTCATCTATGCCACCGGCGTCGGCGGGCTCGAGACAATTGTCGTCACCGAAGGCGTCCGCATAGAGAAGGGGGCCAACCGAGTAACTCCCTTTGCCGTGCCCATGCTGATGCCGAACGCGGCGGCGGGGCAGATCGGCCTGGTCTTCGGTCCACGCGGTGTGGGGATGGCGGTCGCCTCAGCGTGCGCCTCGAGCCACGACGCGATGGGCATGGCGATGGCGGCGATCCGCCTCGGCTGGGCCGACGCGGTCATCACTGGCGGCACGGAGGCAGCGCTGGTGCCGGTGGCCATCGCCAGCTTCGGCAACATGCGTGCGCTGACCGCCAAGTACAACGACGCGCCGCAGAAGGCGTCGCGCCCATTCGATCGCGACCGAGACGGCTTCGTGCTCAGCGAGATGGGGAGCACACTCATCTTCGAGGAGTACGAGCACGCCCGCCGGCGCGGCGCGCCGATCCTCGCCGAGATGGTCGGCTACGGCTCTTCGATGGATGCGTTCCACATCACCGCGCCGGCGCCGGACGGCAACGGGGCGGCTCGGGCGATGCGCGCCGCCCTGGAGGACGCCGCCATGGGCCCGGACGCGATCGACTACATCAACGCCCACGGCACGAGCACGCCGATCAACGACCCCACCGAAACCAAAGCGATCAAGGAAGTCTTCGGCGACCGCGCGCACACGCTGCCCGTCAGCTCGACGAAGAGCATGACCGG
Organism: Chloroflexota bacterium; assembly: GCA_035764305.1. GTDB lineage: Bacteria > Chloroflexota > UBA11872 > UBA12225 > UBA12225 > DASTZM01. Next base: position 11,032 of record DASTZM010000279.1, read on the forward strand.
GCACTCTGCCGGGGCGTGCGGCGCGTTCGAGGCCGCGGTGTGCATCTCGGCCATGCGTGACGGCGTCGTGCCGCCGACGATCAACTACGAGACCCCCGACCCGGACTGCGACCTCGACTACGTTCCCAACCAGGCGCGCAAGGTCGCGGTCGGGGCCACGCTGTCCAACAACTTCGGCTTCGGCGGCCACAACTCGTGCGTCATTCTGCGGCGCGTGGATGGGTAAGTACTTCGAGGAGCTGGCGCAAGGCTCCAGCTTCGAGACGCTCCCGCGCACGGTCAGCGTGGACGACATCGAGACCTTCATCCGCCTGACCGGCGACGACAACCGCCTCCACACCGACGATGCGTTCGCGCGCTCGCACGGGTTCGAGGGGCGCATCGCGCACGGCGCGCTGCTGGTCGGACTGGCCACCGGGCTCGCGTGGGGCACGGGGATCTTGAGCGACACGACCATCGCCTTCCGCTCGGTCGACGAGTGGAAGTTCAGCCAGCCGGTCTACCCGGGGGACTCGATCCGGCTGCGCGGCACGATCGGCGAGACGCGCGCCATGCCCCGCTTGAAGGCGGGACTGGTGCGGTTCGATCTGGAGCTGGTCAACCAGAAGGCGACCGTTGTCAGCTCCGGTAGTCTAAGAATGTTGATGCGGATGAAGGAGGCCTAGAGAGATGACTCAATCGCAGACGCAGTCGCAGGAGAAGCCGGCTCCGGGATCGCAGCTCGGCGACCCGAACGACCGCTGGGACGGCGCCTGGGTGGAGACCGAGTGGAAGCCCCGCCCGCGCGGGCGCGTCGTCGGAGGAATCGAGTGGCTGGCGCGCATGAGCGACAAGTGCCGCGCCAAGGCGAAGGGCACGATCGGCGATTACATCTATCCCTGCCCGGCCGACAAGAAGCTTCTCGCGGCGCTCGAGATCGAACCCGACACGTTCACGAGCATCGCGACGACCGTCAACAACGACGACGAGCTGGTGCAGAAGGTCAAGGCGACCAGCCCGGCTTTCAAGGAGAACCGCTTCTCCTTCACGCGCAACGCCCCCGCCGCAAAGAGCTAGCGGACCGTGCCGGAGTCGTTCGCCGGCAAAGTCAACGCGCCGGACTTCCCGGACGGCCTGGAGTGGGTCAACACCTCCAGGCCGCTCCGCCTGCAAGACGTCCGCGGCAAGCTGCTGATTCTCGACTTCTGGACTTTCTGCTGAATTAACTGCCTCCACATCCTCCCGCAGTTGCGGGAGCTCGAGCGGCGCTACGCCAACCGCGTCGCCGTCATTGGCGTGCACTCCGCCAAGTTCCCGGCCGAGCGTGCCACCGAGGCCGTCGCCCAGGCGGTGCGCCGTCACGCCATACACCACCCGGTGGTCAACGACCACGAATTCAAGGTCTGGCAGGCGTATGCCTGCCGCGCGTGGCCGACCCTGATGTTCGTCGATCCCAAGGGGAAGGTCATCGGCCGCCACGAAGGCGAGTTCGAGGTCTCGCAGGTCGTGCCGGCGATCGAGCAAATGCTGGCGGAGTTCGACGCCGCGGGCTGGCTCGACACCCGACCGCTGGACTTCGGCGATGCGGGCCCTGCGGCGCAGCTCGGGCCCACCGGCCCGCTTGCCTTTCCTGGGAAAATCGCCGTCGAGACACGCGGGCGCGGGCACGTCTATGTCGCGGACAGCAACCACCACCGTCTCGTCATCATGGGGCTCGCGGTGCAAGACGGCGCCGTGCACCACATCGTCGGCGCCGGCACGCCCGGCCTCGAGGACGGCCCGCCAGAAGCGGCGCGGTTCAACTGGCCACAGGGGATGGCCATCGACCACCGGACCGGCGTGGTGTACGTCGCCGACACCGAGAACCACGCCATTCGCCGCATGAGCCCCGATGGCGGGAGGATCTCGACCATCGCCGGAACGGGGAAACAGGCGCGGAGCTTCGGCGGCGGAGGAAAGGGACCGGAAACACCGCTCTCGAGCCCGTGGGACCTCGCGTTCTTACCCGATCCCGCGGCGAGAGCCGAAGTGGCGCCGGGATCGCACGAAGACCCCCACGACGACCATGGCGTGCTGTTCATCGCGATGGCTGGCCTGCACCAGATCTGGGCCATGGACCTGGCGAACGGGACGCTTGGACCGTTCGCAGGGACGGGCCGCGAGGCCCTCGTCGACGGACAGCGCGACCAGGCGTGCTTCGCCCAGCCGTCCGGTCTGGCCCTGGATGGCGCCGGGGAGACACTCTTCGTCGCCGACAGCGAGACGAGCGCCATCCGCTCGATCGACCTACGATCGGGAGAGGTCGGGACGCTCGTCGGCGCCGGTTTGTTCGAGTTTGGCGACGTCGACGGTGCGGCCGACATCGCAAGACTTCAGCACCCGGTCGGCCTCACGGTATGGGAAGACGATCCGGACGGCCCGTCGATTCTAGTTGCGGACACCTACAACCACAAGATCAAGCGGATCGACCGGCGCACGCGTGAGGTGCGTACGTTCCTGGCGGGCGAGCTGTCGGAGCCAGGGGGCCTGGCGGTCGCACGTGGGCAGCTGTTCATCGCCGACGCGAACCACCACCGCGTGGCGGTGGTGGACCTGACGACGCGGGCCCTCGGGACGCTAGCGGTCGACGAATCGCGCCGGGCGCACTGAGCGCCCTGGCGTTACGGGAACCGGAGCCGGGGCGGGAACGAGCCGTGGTCCGAACATCCGTCGTGCCGCGGCCCGCAGCAGGTCGGCCACACGCTCCAGTACTGACATTCGCTTTGTCCTAGATGATACGCGCCGCACGGCAGTGCGGATCGGTTATGTCGCTTTCCGGGCAAGACGAGTGCCAGCGTCGGCTCTGGCGTCACCAGGTTACCGGTACTGGGTAGCCTGCTCGAACTGCCGGTGGAAGTCCGGGCCCAGTATCTGCTTCAAACGCGCCTGCTCCTCGTCGCGCACCTTGAGCGCCTGAGCGACGACCTGATCGGCGATCTCGGCAGGAACGACCGTGATGCCGTTTTCGTCGCCGTGAAGGAGGTCCCCGCTGCGCACTTCCATGCCGCCGATGTTCACCGTCGCGCCGACGTCGTAGATGCACGGCTGTCCGTGCGCGACGACGAGGCCCCGCCCGTAGTAATGGAAGTCGCCGAGCGCGCGGATCTCGACGATGTCTCGAAGGCCACCGTTCGTGACGAGCCCGACTGCACCGACGCGCTTCATCGTGGTGGCCATCATCTCCCCGGCGTGGCAGGAGAGGTCGATCTTCGCGGGATCGCCGTCGTCACCGATCACCACGACGGCCGGAAGCGGCTGGTGCTGGTGGATCGCGCCATAGAGCTGGGCGTGCTCGCGCCGATCCTTCCCCTCGGTCGTGCTGTCGCCCTTGCACGTGACCGCGTAGCCGAGCATCGTGCCCCGGCCGGGGATCAGGCAGCGGATGGAGGCGCCGGCGTACCCGTTGACGCGGGGGCGCACCTTGAAGTGCTCGATCGCATTCGCGACGGTGGGAGAGTCGATGGCGCGCAGCTCTTCCAGCTGCTCCAGGGTAAGTGGCATCGGCGCATTGTAGGCGCCGGCGGCTCGCTACGCGGCGACGAGGGCCTCGGCGGGCTCGGCGACGAGCGCTGGCTCCTCCACCGGTGCGAACGAAGCAGCCAGGTTCGCAACCCACGACTGCGCGGCGGTCGCGACGCGACGCCGTAGAACCAGACGATCGGCGAGCCAGCCGGAGAGTGACACCGGGCGATAGCTCAGCTCGCAGCGCAGTCGCGTGTGGCCGGCTCCGTGCGGCACCAGCCGGAAGCGCAGGCGCCAGCGGCGGATGGCGTGGAATGCCGGGACCGACTCAATCTCGAGCGTGCGCTCGGCGTCGACGTCGGTCACCTGCTCTTCCCACTCCAGCCGGCGGCGCCCGACAATCGGCAGCCCGTCGATGATCGCGGCGCAGCGGCGCCGGTCGCCGACGCGCACGAACGTTTCGTCAAGCTGCTGCAGCTCTTCGAGTCGTGCCGGCGCGGTCTCCGGGAGCGTGAACACCCAGCGGTGGGGATCGAGCAGCGCCTGCCAGACGTGTGACACCTCGGCCGGGACGACGGCGGCCGCTTCGAGCAGAACGGGACGCGACATGCGCCTTGGGAACGCGCCGCGTGACGGCGGTGTTTCGCGTCCCTACGGAGTCCGGCGGGCTTCGGCGCCGGCCGGTACGCGCTACGCGGCCAGGTTGAGCGTCGCTTCCAGGAAGGAGCGCGAGGCGCGCTGCGCCGCGAGGTTGGCCTGGAAGCCCCGGCGCGCAATCAGCGCGTCGGTCAGCTCTTGCACCAGGTCGACGTCGTCACGCACGAACGACTCCCTAATCTCTGGGCTCAGGACCGGACCGCCTGCCGGGCGGCGCGGTGGCGCGGCAATCTCGGTCTCAGCGCGGACTCCGCCCGGGCCAGCGGGCGCAGGCGCCTCTGAGCGAAAGCGCGTGCGGAGCAAGACCGGCTGCTCGACGTTCAGCTGACTGATGTTGTGAGCCGCGTTCTCCGCGGCGCGGAGGTGCGCTTGCGCACCGCTGGTTGCGATCCGGTCGAGCGCCATCGGGACAGGCTGATGCTACCTCGCCGGTAGACTCGCCGGCCATGTCAACTGAGCAGACGTTCATCGCGCAGCACCGCCAGCTCCGCCGGCTGGAAGGCCACGTGGCGGTGGTTACCGGCGCCGGCACAGGGATCGGGCGAGCCAGCGCCATCGGCCTCGCGGCGGAGGGGGCGCGGGTCGCGCTGAGCGGGCGGCGGCGCGGGCCGCTCGAGGAGACCGCCGCCGTGATCAACGGCTTTGGCGGGGAGACGCTGATCGTCCCCGCGGACGTGTCCAAGCCGGAGCACATCGACCGGCTGTTCGCCGAAGTGGAGCAGCGCTGGGGGAAGGTTGACGTTCTGTTCAGCAACGCCGGGATCAACACCAGGCAGCGCAACATCTACAACATCTCAGTCGACGATTGGCGGAGCGTCGTCGACGTCAACCTGTCCGGTGCCTTCTACTGCGCGAGGCGGGCGCTGGAGACGATGCGCAAGCAGCGCGGGGGCACGATCATCAACCTGGTGAGCATGGCGGCGAAGAGCGCCGGGGCGCTCGCAGGCGTCGCCTACAGCGCGTCCAAGTTCGGCCAGGCCGCTCTGACGCAGTCCATCAACGCCGAAGAGAAGCAGTGGGGGATCCGGGCGACGTCGATCTTCCCCGGCGAAGTTGACACGCCGATCATGGAGGACCGGCCGGTCAAGCCTCCCACCGAGGGACGCGCGACGATGCTCCAGCCGGAGGACGTCGCCGAGGCGGTCGTGATGGTCGCGGCTCTGCCGAGGCGCGCGCTGATCGAGGAGATCACGATCAAGCCAACGGTACAGCGCTCGACGGCGGGTGAAGTCAAGCTCCCGCAGCCCGAGTAGGGGCGGTCATGGCGACCGTGCGCGCGGCGCTCGTCGGGTGTGGGGCGATCTCGCAGGCCCACCTCAAGGCGATTCGCGAGAACGACGCGTCGCTCGTGAGCGTCGCGGGCGTTTTCGACCAGGACATGCGCCGCGCGCAGGAGCGCGCGCGTGAGTACGGCGTCGACCGTGTCTACCGCACGTGGGAGGAAGTGCTCGGCGACCGACACGCGGACGTGATCGCCGTCCTCCTCCCTCACGACCAGCACGCCCACGTGACGATCGAGGCGCTCGAGGCCGGGCACCACGTGGTGTGCGAGAAGCCGCTCGGCACGAGCGTGGCCGAGTGCGACGCGATGATCGCCGCCGCGCGCAAGGCGGGTAAGCGTCTGCACCCGGTGCACAACCGGATCTATGACCCGGCCACTGACGCTGTGCGCGAGTTCGTGCAGAGCGGCGCGATTGGGGAAGTCTTCCTGGCGCAGACTCTGGGTCTGGAGCCGCCGCGCACCGTGAGCGTGCGGCCGTGGCTGGGTACTCCGTCGGGCGGCGGCGGCGTGCTGATGGCGCAGGCCGTCCATCCGGCCTACCTGCTGCGCTGGATCATGGGAGACGTTGCCGAGGCGGTCGGGCTGAAGTCGCGCAAGAAGGTAGTCGACATGACCGCGGAGGACACTGCGGTCGCGATCTATCGCTTCCAGAGCGGCGCCATCGCGGAAATGACCGGGACCTTCGGCCTGCCGGTGGGGCCGCACGAGCACCGCATCACCTTCTACGGGCCGGACGGCTTCGCCGAGATCAGCAGCCGCCGCGGCACCGTGGGGCTCTCCGAGCGGCGCTTTGGCGACCGCGGCGTCCACCCGCTGCTCGAAGAGCACGAGTGGGGGACCGGGTTCCGGCGTCTGTGGGAGGACTACGCGCGCGGCGTCGCGACCGGGTCCGACACGCGAGTCACCGCGGAAGACGGAAAGGCCGCCGTGGAGATGATCCTCGCGGCGTACCAGGCGGCCGACGAGGGCCGCGTGGTCAGCCTGCCGCTCTAGGCCAGCGCGTTGACGGCGGAGAGCAGCGCCATCATGTAGCCCGTGGCGTAGGCGCGTCCGCGGTGGCCCCAGTCCGAGTCGTCGACCATGTGCGGGACGTGGTCGTCGATGAAGAAGCCGGTGAAGCCGCACTCCTTGAACGTCTTCATCGCGTCCACCAGGTTGACGTTGCCCTCACCCAGGAAGCACTCCGCAAAGTTGTCCGCGGTCCCGACCACATCCCGGAAGTGGACGTAGTAGATCTTCCCTTTGGGGACGAAGTGGCGCACGCCGCGGATGACGTTCTCGTGCCCGCCCATCTCCGACCAGCAGCCCATGCAGAAGTCCAGTCCCCAGTTGGGGCTGTCGACGATCTCCGAGCCCCGCTTGAAGCCCTCGAATGAGTTGAAGATTCGCGCGACCCCGCCGAGGCTCGGGACAGGCGGGTCGTCGGGATGGAGCGCCAGCTTGACGCCTGCCTCCTCGGCCACGGGAATGACCGCTTTGATGAACCGCTCGTAGTTCTCCCACAGCTCATCGGCGGAGTAGACGCGCCCGTGCGTCAGCTGAGTGTCGCGCTCTTTGGCGAGCGCTATGTCGAAGACCGTGACGCGCGCCCCGCCGCGCCCCATCACGCGCGGGCTGTTCTGCGTGCGCCACACCGAGTTGGGCATCCAGTGGTAGCCCAGGATCGGGATGCCGGCCTTGCCGACGTTGCGGATGGTCGTCTGGTAGCGCTCGATCTGCCGGTCGCGCTCCGGGCCGCCGGTCATGACGTCGACGTAGAACTTGACCGGGGTGTTCTCGAGCGCTTCGAGCTCGAGGCCGTACGCGTTGACCGTGTCGCGCAGCTTGGCCAGGTCGTCGTACTCCCAGTGCGTTTCGCCCGGGAGCCTGGGCGTATTCAGCAAGACGCCCGTGACGCCCAGCTGCTTGGCGAACTGGAGCTTCTCATAAGAGGGCTCGTTGAACTGCCCAAGGACGATGCGCATCTGCCTGGGCGTGGTCGCGGCTCGGGTCACACTCTGGATACTCATCGGGGTCAGCGCGCCAGTGTAACTGTGAGCGGTGGGACCGCCGGAGGGGGCGCGGGCAGCGGCCACTGGGTGCGAGGGATGGTGAACAACCCGTAGGGCAGGATGGCGCCGCTCGCGATGGGCGTGGCCGGGACGCTCCCTGTCGCGTCGGGCTTGACCCGCAGCTCGAGTCCAACGTGCTGGAGCAGCAGTCGGTCGGCGATCAGTCCATTGGCGCGCAGCACGTCCGCCGGTGCCGAGCCCGCTAGCGGCCACACGACGACGGCGACCTCCCGCGCGAAGTCGACCAGCGGCGGGCGGGCGATGGGGATGCGTCCCACCTGGAGGAAGTCGCGCCACGCGCGGGTCTCGAACTCGGTCTGCTCGACGTAGAGCGCGAAGGCGAGAGGTGCGCCCGACTTGCGAGCGTCGGCCTCCGCCGCCGCCAGGTCGAACGGCACCCTATCCGGTGTGGGCAGCGCGAACGTGCCTGTAGCGACGCGGTAGACGCGCAAACCGCTCTCCATCGCCGGCGGCAGATCGCTCGCGCCCTGACGCCGGGGGCCGGCGCTGGCGAAGAGCGTGACCGCAGCGACGACCGCCAGCGCGGTCAGCAGGAAGATACGGCGCACATCCAGACGCCGCGCCGTCGCCACTACGCGGCGGGGTCGAGCAGCGCCTTGATGCAGGGCTCTTTGTGCTCCAGCAGCCGTCCGATCAGTCCGGCCGACGTCGACAGCGGATAGGTCTGCGACCAGGACGTCGTGTCGATCCGCCCCGACGCGAGGGCGGCGACCGCCTTTGCGAAATCCTCGCCGGTATAGCCGTAGGAACCCTGAATGCGGCGCTCAGCACGCAACAGGTCGCCCCCGTTGACCGTCACCACCTCCTCGGCCTGCCCGACCCACACCACCACGCCGCCCGGGCTGACCGCCTGGAGCGCCGCCGCGCGCACGTCGCTCCGCCCGACACAGTCCAGCGCGGCGTCGAACCCGAAGCCGGTCAGCTGCATGCCCAGGTCGGCGAGCGCGGCGGCGCCGCCCTCCGGCGTGCGCGGGTCCAGCGTGTGCGTCGCGCCCAGGCGGCGCGCCACCTCCAAACGGTGCGGGTCGACGTCCAGGACCACCGCCTGGGCGGCCCCGGCCAGGCGCACCGACTGGAGCACGAGCAGACCAATCGTGCCCGCGCCGAAGATCAGGACCGCCTCGGGCATGACCGCGACCCCCTGGAGCAGCCGGACCGCGTGGATGGCGACGGCAACCGGCTCCGCAGCGGCGGCGGCCTCGTCGGTCATGCTGTCCGGCAGGCGGTGCAGCTGCGCTGCGCGGACCAGCGCCCATTCGGCGTGACCCCCGTGATGATGCAGGCCATCCAGCGTCCGGTTGGGGCACGCGTTGGTGAGGCCGCGTGCACAGGCGCGGCACCGACCGCAGGGCACCAGCGGGTTGGGTACGACGCGGTCGCCGACCTTCCAGCCCGCAGCGGCGGCGTCGGGGCCCAGCGCCTCGATCCGGCCGGCGAACTCGTGTCCCATGATCAGCGGCGGCACGCGACGCGGAGACTTGGTGTGGATCGCCTCCAGCTCTGAGCCGCACACTCCCGCGCGGGTTACCCGGAGGAGGGCCTGATCACCCTCGGGGCGCGATGGGACTGGCACCTCCTGATTCTCGACGACTCCTGGGGCGGTGAGGACCAGCGCGTGCATCGTGGCAGATGGCATCGGGGCCGATTCTAGGCGCCGGGCGGGCCCGGCACGAGAATTGCGTTGGGATGCCTTTGGTTACGAAATGGCAACGACCAGCATTGGACGCCGCCCGCCGCGGCCCGCGCCCGCATCCGGTCGGCTCGAGCGGATCCTCACGCTGTTCGCCGTCGCCCTGACCGGGGCGCTAGCGCTGCTCTTCGCGGGGACGGCGGCGGTCTACGCCGTCTTTTCGCGCAACCTGCCCTCACCAGCCCAGATCGCCGAGCGGCACAACTTCGAGTCGACAAAGATCTTCGACCGCAATGGCGTGCTGCTCCACGAGGTCTACGACCCCAACAAAGGAAAGCGTGTCTCGCTCCAGCTGAACGAGATCCCGGAGCACGTGCGGAAGACGTTCCTGGCCGCGGAGGATGCCCGCTTCTACGAGAACGCGGGCGTCGACCTTCAGGCGATCGTGCGCGCGGCGCTCAACAACGCGCGCGGCGAGCAGATCGCCGGCGGCAGCACGATCACGCAGCAGCTGGTCAAGATGACGCTGCTCACCGACGAGCGCTCGATGGTCCGCAAGATCAAAGAAGCCATCCTGGCGATCAAGATCTCGCGCACCTACTCGAAGGACCAGATCCTCGAGATGTATCTGAACACGGCGTTCTTCGGAAACCAGGCGTACGGGGTGGAATCGGCGGCGCAGACGTACTTCGCCAAGCCGGTCAGCGAGGTCAACCAGGCCGAGGCGGCGCTGCTGGCCGGGCTGGTGCGCTCCCCGTCCGGCACCAACCCCTTCAAAGATGAGGGCGCCGCGAAGAACGAGCAGAAGCGCGTGCTGGACCAGATGGTCAAGCACAAGATGCTCACCCCGGAGCAGGCGGGGCAGGTCCAGGCCGAGCCGCTCACCTACAACACCAAGCAGTTCTCCGAGCTCAAGGCGCCCCACTTCGCCATCTGGATTCGCGAGCAGCTAGAGGCCAATCCCAAGTACGGCAAGGATTGGATCTACCAGCGCGGGCTGGAGGTCACGACGACGCTCGACTACCGCATGCAGGAGATGGCCGAGCTGCTCGTCCGCGACCACGTCAGCAAGCTGGGCGCCTTCAACGTGAGCGACGGCGCGCTGGTCGCGCTCAACCCGGCCACCGGTGAGATCCTGGCCATGGTCGGCAGCGCCGACTACAACAACAAGCAGATCAAGGGAGAGGTCAACGTCGCGGTCGCGCAGCGCCAGCCCGGATCGTCGATCAAGCCCATCACGTACCTGGCGGCCTTTCAGAAGGGATGGACGCCGGGCACGGTCATCGAGGACACGCCGACGAGCTTCCCGCAGGGGCCCGGCCAGCCGCCCTACACCCCCAAGAACTACGACGGCACGTTCCGCGGCAAGGTCACGGCGCGCCAGGCGCTGGCCATGTCGCTCAACATCCCGGCGGTCAAAGCGCTCCAGTTCGCGGGCATCCCGAGCATGGTCGACCTGGCGAAGAAGATGGGTATCCAGTCCTTCCAGGATCCGAGCAAGTATGGCCTCGCGCTGACCCTGGGTGGTGGTGAGGTCCGGCTGCTCGAGCTCACGGGCGCGTACTCGGTCTTCGCCAACCAGGGCAAGTACGTCCCGCCGGTGGCCATCCTGAAGGTCACCGACACACAGGGCAAGGTCCTCGACCAGTGGCCCGGCGCCCGCCCACAGCCCGTCGTGGATCCCGGACGCGCGTACATGGTGACGAGCGTGTTGAAGGACAACGACGCGCGGGCGCCGGCGTTCGGGGCCAACAGCCCGCTGCGGCTCACCCGGCCGGCGGCGGTCAAGACGGGCACGACCGACGACTTCAAGGACAACTGGACGGTG
>DASTZM010000280.1:0-3827 GCA_035764305.1 Chloroflexota bacterium
GCCCGACTCGCTCGAGCGCGTATTCGAGAAGTTCTACCGCGTCGGTGCGCCCGCGACGGGCGAGGGCGTCGGAGAGGTCCGCCCAGCGCCGAAGGGGTTGGGCCTGGGGCTCTATATCTGCCGGCGCATCGTCGAGGCGCATGGCGGACGCATCTGGGCAGAGAACGCGCCTGACGGTGGGAGCGTCTTCACGATGGAGTTCGCTGCGCGGTCGAGTGACGTAGCGGCTTGACATAGCGCGGGAACGTAGTACCTTAATAAGACACGGGCTCAAAGGAGAGTCGGCGCATGGTTCAGCCTGTCTCGGCGAGTAGCGGCGCGGCAACCACGGTGCAGGAGCCACCGCAGGCGCAGGTGCCCGCGCATCGCGGTCGCATCCTGATCGTCGAGGACGAGCCCGGCTTGGCCGAGGTGCTCAGCCTGCACCTCGAGGGCGCAGGGTTCGAAACGACGGTCTGTCACGACGGGCTGAGTGCGCTCTTCGAGCTCGAGCGCGGCGCGCCGAGCCTGGTGCTGCTCGACCTCCACCTTCCTCAGGTGTCAGGGTTCCGCCTGATCCAGCTGCTAAAGCAGCGTGCCGATGCTCCGCGCGTGCCGGTGATGGTCGTGACCGCCTTGAGCTTCCCGGAGGCCGAGGAGGCCGTGCGCGCCGGCGCGGACGACTTCATCACCAAGCCGTTCTTGCCGGACGAGGTCGTGACGCGCGTCGAGCGATTACTGGAGCGCGTGCGCTAGGCGCCGCGCCGGCGCACCGCAAAGTGTCGGGGAGAGAGGACTTGAACCTCCGACCCCCACGTCCCAAACGTGGTGCTCTACCAGGCTGAGCTACTCCCCGGAGGACCGTTCGTGTGTGGGGTGACCGATGGGACTCGAACCCACAACCACTGGAGCCACAATCCAGTGCTCTGCCATTGAGCTACGGCCACCGTAAGAACGGCAGGGTCAGATTCTACCTGAACCGCGTCGTTACGGCCTCGCCCCGGGCCATCTCCCTCCCGGCGCGCGCGGGCCGTCCGAGTTGGCGGCGCGCGTGTTCAGGAAGTGCGTCACGTACGAGCTGAGGATGACGTACCCCCACGCCGTGCACACCGACGCCACGATCCCGCTCCCCGGTCCATACCCATCCGCCACGCGCAGATAGATCACCCACCCCAGCACGACCGCCAGAACGGCCTGCACGGCACGCTCCCGCCAGGCGGAACGGACGGCACCGAGCGGCCGGCGGTCGGGCATGTCGCTCTGTACGTTACGCCCAGCCGGCCTATCCGTCAAATCACCGGTCGCTCGGCGCCGCGGTCCCGATGCTGAAAACGCGCTCCGGCGTCGCGTAATACGCCGACTCCTCCGGCGCGCGCTCGAGCAAGCTCAGCGCCTCTGCCAGGCGGATCGGGTTGTTGTCCCAGATGATCACATGGAACGGCGCCGCCGTCTGGCGCCGCAGCGACTGCAGAAGCTGCGCCTTGCTGAGCCGCCGGAGAAGTGGTGACGCCATGCTACGCACGGCCCGCGCCCGACCGGCCGGATTCACGCGACTGTCCCCTGCGGCACGGCCGTCCCAAACCAGGGGGATGCTACGAAGGCGTCCAGGGCGTGTCAACCCGACGGGAGCCTTGGGGGGGACGCGCCCAGGACCGATTCTCGCTGTGGTGGCGGCCGTCATCGCCGGTTCACCTGCTGACACACGTGCTGCCCCTCGCACCGGCTGGCACGCCGCCTGCACTCCGTCGGGGCACCGTGGCCCGAGCCGCCTCGCGCCTTGTGCTCGCGCTCGCCGCGCTCCACCTCGGCGCCGCGGCGATCGTCTGGCTGCTGCGCGGGCCGCTTGAGCCCCGCCTCGCGGCGCTCGACCAGCGCGCGCTCACCGAGCTCACGGCCCGCTTCGAGCCGGCCTTGGCGCCTGGCCTCCTCGCAGCGCTCGGCCCGCAGGGGGCCGTCTATCCCGTGCTCGCCGGCGCAGCCCTGCTCGGTGCCCTGGTCGGCCGCTGGCGGTCGGTGCCGCTCGTTGCGCTCTCGCTCGCGCTGTGCCTCGCGTTGACGGCCGAGCTCACGTGGATGCTGGGTCGCCTCGCCGACCACGCTGCGCCGCTCGTGGCGCAGCCCGCCCTCCCTGTGCCCGCCGAATGGCGCGGGCCCTGGCAGGACGGAAACGCGTTCCCCAGTCGGCATGCCCTCCTGATGGCCGCGCTTGGCGCCACCCTCGTGCGGGCGTGGCCGCCGCTGGTGCTGATCGGGTGTCCCGTGGCCCTCGTCTCCGCCGCCGTCCCGGTGTACTTCGGCGCGGCCTGGGCGAGTGACGCCCTGACCGGCCTCGTGCTCGGACTGTTTGTCGCGGAGGCGGCGCGCTTCACCGCGCGTCAGGCGATCTGCCTCGCGATCGCCGGCGTCCACCGTCTGCGGCGCTCGGTCGCTCGCTCCCCGGCCTTGGGTACACCGCTCCGGGTAGCGTGACCGCGGACACGCGTGTTACGATCCTTTAGTCGAGCAAGTTGAGCGACTAACTCGACAATAGGAGCGATCGCGGAGCGTTGGTCACGACGGGAGTCGGCACGCTGCTGCACGTGCGCCTGCTCGGCGGTGCGTCGCAGCTAGCGCAAATCTGGTTCGACGCGACGGTGCTGGACCGGTACCGCGGCGCGGGCGGTCGGGTGCTGCGCACCAACACGATGGGCCGGCTCAAGCTGCCATCCTGGTCGATCGACTTCGGGATCGCTGAGCGGGGCGAAGCGGACGCGCTACTGCACATCTCGGTCGGCGAGGCTCAGACTCGCATCCCGGAGAGCGAGCGCGCGCACTGGGCGGCGCACGCCCACACCCCCGCGCTCAGCCCTAACTACGTCTCGGTGCAGCTGTCACACGGCACCTGCATCGACGACGGCGACCTCAGGGACTGGTAACTCAAGGAGTAAAGATGGCAACCACCAACGGACACTACGCCAACCAAGCGGCGCTCGTCTCGACCGAGTGGGTCGCTCAGCACGGTAGCGATCCCAACGTACGTCTGATCGAGGTCGACGTCGACACGTCCGCCTACGAGGGCGGTCACATCAGGAACGCCGTCGGCTGGAACTGGCAAACCCAGCTCTCCGACCGCGTCCGGCGCGACATCCCCGGCAAGCAGGAGTGGGAGCAGCTGCTTTCTGAGTCGGGCATCTCCAACGACACCAAGATCGTGTTCTACGGCGACAACAACAATTGGTTCGCCGCCTTCGCCTATTGGGTTTCCAAGATCTACGGCCACAAGGACGCCGCGCTCATGAACGGCGGTCGCAAGAAGTGGGAGCTGGAGGGCCGCGAGCTCGTCAAGGACGTCCCCCAGCCCCAGAAGGCCGAGTATCGGGCCTCCGAGCCCAACTGGGAGCTCCGCGCGTTCCAGCCCCAGGTGCGCGAAGCCGTCGACAAGGGTGGCAAAGCGCTCGTCGACGTTCGGTCGCCCGCCGAGTTCAGCGGCGAGGTCATCGCGCCGCCAGGCATGAGTGAGACCGCGCAGCGGGCCGGGCATATCCCCGGCGCGGCGAGCGTGCCGTGGGCCCAGGCCGCCAACGACGACGGCACTTTCAAGACCCGCGAGCAGCTCCAAGCGCTCTACGCCCCCAAGGGTGTGACCCCTGAGAAGGAGGTCATCACGTACTGCCGCATCGGCGAGCGGTCCAGCCACACCTGGTTCGTTCTCAAAGAGCTGCTCGGCTACGACAAAGTCCGCAACTACGACGGCTCCTGGACCGAATGGGGCTCCATCATCGGCGCCCCGATAGAAAACCCCACGGCCGCCAAGGCCTAGGGGTTTGGGGACCCGTCGAGCGTAGCTCGACGGGTCCCCAAGAATCAGC
>DASTZM010000281.1:0-5767 GCA_035764305.1 Chloroflexota bacterium
AGCAGCGCGGCGGGGATGAAGCGCGCCGGATTCAGCCAGGCGCGCATCTTCGGCCTGTGGGGCGGGCTGGTGGTGGCGAGCGCGGTGGCGGCGGCGCTGGGGAACCTGTTCCTGGCGGAGGCGTCGCCGACGCTGATCACGCTGGTCGAGGCGATCGCGGGGGGCGGGATCCTGGCGATGCTGGCGTCGACGATGATGCCCGAGGCGTTCGAGCACGGCGGCCCCTCGGTCGGCCTGTCGACGATCGCCGGGTTCTTGTCGGCGTTCTACTTCACGACGCTCGAGCTGGCCAACAAGGGCGTGCCGGGCGTGGGCTAGGGCTTACCCCGCGCGGGGGAGCTCGGGCCGTCCGCTGGGCGGGGCGTGCTCGCGGAGCTCGCGGTACTGGCGCTGCAGGTCCTCGAGGTCGGCGGTGTCGTCCTCCTCGATGTCGATCAGGTCGTTCCGCGCCTCCTTGGCGGCGCGCAGGAGCTCATCCAGCTTGAGGTGCAGCGCCTTGGCGTCGCGGTTCTGCGTGTTCTGAATCAGGAAGACCATCAGGAAGGTGACGATGGTCGTGCCGGTGTTGATCACGAGCTGCCAGGTGTCGCTGAAGTGGAAGAGCGGGCCGGTGATGCCCCACACCAGGATGATCCCTACGGCAAGCAGGAAGGCCCACGGGGTCCCGGTGGCGTTGGAGGTTGCGCTGGCGATGCGGGCGAAGTGGCCGCTCAGCCCCGGTGGGTGGGCCTCGCTGGGGACGTTCCGGTTGACGGGAGGGTCGCCCTGGTCGTGTTTGACGGGTTCGTCGTGCCGATCGTGTTTGTTTGCCATGGTGACCTCAACCGTTATCGGTATGCAGGGGGCGTGCCGTGGTCAGGCGGTAGCCGACCCCGGAGACGGTGTGCAGGTAGCGGGGCTCGGATGGGACGGGCTCGATCTTCTTACGCAGCTGGCGCACGAACGTACGGAGATACTCGGACTCGGTGCCGTACTCGGGGCCCCAGACGCGCTGGAGCAGCTCGCGCTGGCCGACGACGCGGTCGAGCTGTTCCGCGAGGTAGGCGAGGAGGTCGAACTCGGTGCGCGTGAGGTGCACCTCCGCGCCGTCGACGGTGACGATGCGCCGGGCGAGGTCGATGGTGGGGTTGGCGGGACCGCCCAGGGGGACGACGGGTCGCGCCGACGAGGCGGCGGATGCGTCCGTGGCGGTCCCGGCGCGGCGCAGCGCGACGCGGACGCGCGCGAGCAGCTCGTCGACGCCGAAGGGCTTGGTGAGGTAGTCGTCGGCGCCCAGGTCGAGCGCGCGGACCTTATCGGCCTGGTCGGCGTGGGCGGAGAGCACGATCACCGGCGTCTGGCTCCACGCACGCAGGCGCGTGAGGACGGCGAAGCCGTCGGGCGGGGGCATGGCCAGGTCGAGGATGATGAGATGGGGCGGCTCCAGCGCGGCGAGCTCCAACGCCTCGGCGCCGCCGGACGCGGTGCGCACGTCGTAGCCCTGCTTGCGCAGGTTGGCGCCGACGTAGACGCGGATGCCGTGCTCGTCGTCGACGACGAGCACGCGTGCGGGGCTCGTCACGAGGATGCTTCCGCCGCTTGCGCCGCTGGGCCCGCTGCCGTCGTGTGGGACGTCTTTTGGGGCGTCGTGGGGACGGTGAACACGAAGCGCGCGCCGTGGCCGTCGCCGCGCGGCTCGACCCAGATGCGCCCGCCGTGGGAGTCGACGATCCCACGTGCGATGGCGAGCCCAAGGCCGGTGCCCGGCGCGGGTTCTTTGTCCTTCTCGCGCGGCGCGGCGCCGCGGTAGAAGCGGTCGAAAATCCGCGCTGCGTCCTCGGGCGGGACGCCTGGACCGCGGTCGGCGACGGAAACGCGCACGACGCCGCCGGTGGGGTCGGCGGCGACGTCGACCTCGACGGGTGCGTCGCGGGGAGAGTAGGTCGCGGCGTTGACCAGGAGGTTCTGCAGCACGCGGCGCAGCTGCAGCTCGTCTGCCCACGCGGTGGGACGCCCGTCGCCGTGGACCGTGGCGGCGCGACCCGCGAGCGGGCCGCCAGGGGCCGCCAGGTCGGCGGTGACCGACTCAGCCAGCGCGGCGACGTCGACGGGCTCACGCTCGACCGTCCAGGCGTGGGCGTCGAGGCGGCTCAGATCGAGCAGATCGGTCACGAGGCGGGTCAGGCGCTGAGCCTCGCGGTGGGCGACCTCCAGGAACTCGGCGCTGGTGGCGCCGTCCCAGGTCTCACGGCGCAGGCTCTCGAGCAGACCCGAGATGGTGGTGAGCGGCGTGCGCAGGTCGTGCGAGACGCCGGCAAAGAAGCGTCCGCGCGCGGCTTCGGCGTCTCGCGCCCGGGCCTCGGCGTCGGCGAGGCGCGCGACCATAGCGTTGAAGGAGGCGCCAAGCGCGTCGAGCTCATCCCGGCGGGTCGCCGGGTCGTCGGGGGTCGGGACGCGCACGGTTCGGTCGCCGGCGGCGACGCGGCGCGTCGCGTCGCCCAGCGCGCCCAGGCGCTGGAGGACGTGGCGCGACAGGCGCAGACTGAACACGGCACAGGCGATTCCGCCGGCGGCGAGCAGCGCGATGGGCGCGGCCGAGGCGATGAGCGCGGTCTGCGCCGCGTCCTGCTCGGCCAGGCGCGCATTCTCAAGCGCGGTCTCGATGAGGTCGGCCTGCGCCGGCTGGAGGCCGAGCTGCTCGGCGACGGCGACCGCCTGGGCCTCTTCTTCCACGGCGCGCTGCACCGGCCCCAGCGCGCTCCACAGGCCCACCAGCGCGGTGGCGGCGGCGACGAGCGCGATGGCGAGGATGGCGGCGTTGAGCAGCACGATGCGGGTGCGCAGACTCATGGCGGCCGGTGGGATTATGGCGCGGGCGGGATGACGCCATCGACGGCGCCGCCGGGAGAAGCGCCTGACCTCACGAAATCCTCACGCGCGTCGGAGCGCTCCTCACGCGCCCCACACGCGGGCGGGCGTAGGCTGATCTCGTGGAGATCCTGGGCAGCCCGCTCTATCTGGCGCTTACCGCGGGCGCCGTTGCGCTTGCGCTGGCGGTGGGATTGGGCGTGTCGGCCTGGTGGCTCCGACCGGAACGAAAGGGAGATCGCTGATGGTGGCAGCCGCGGTGACGGCGGGGACGACAGGGAGTGGGGTGGAGCTGCGCGGCGTGCGCATCGGCGCTGCCGCGATGCTGGAAGTGGAAACCGCGGAGGGTCCGCGCGAGTACCGCACGCGCGTCGAAGACGTGGAGGGAAACCTCGTGCACGTCGGCATGCCGACCGAGCGTGGCGCGGTGGTGGTGATCCCGCTGCGCGAGGAGGTGACGATCCACGTCGCCGGCGCGTCGGCGGCGACGCTGTCGGTGCGCGGCGAGGTTGCGGCGCGGCGCACGACCCCGTTCCCGGCGCTGGTGATCCGCGCCACGGGGATCGAAGCCAACCAGCAGCGCTCGTTCCACCGAGTCCGGCTCCAGATCCAGCCGGAGGGGGCCTGGATCTGGACCGGACCGGTATCGCCACCGGCGCAGGGAGGCGTGCGCCCGGGGGAGACCGACCCCAACTGGCAGCGCATCCCGGCGACGATCTGTGACCTGAGCGGTGGCGGATTGGGGTTGCGGGCCGAGGGTCCGCTGGAGAATGGCACCCCGGTGTGGCTGCGCTTCGCGCTGCCGGTGATCGAGGAGTCGCTCAGCGCGCGAGGGCAGGTGGTGAGCTGTCGCGCGCTCGACTCCGTGGTGCGCACCGGGGCGGCCGGTGCGCACCACGTCGGCGTACGGTTCGAGGATCTGTCCCGCGTGGATCAGGAGCGGCTGGTGCGCGCGCTGACACGTGTGCAGCTGGAGGAGCGGCGCAAGGCGCGCGGCGGCTAGGGGTCTATGGGGAGGGCAACGGCGAGGGCAACGGTGGCTGGGGGGCCCACCGCGCCGCGGCGACGACCGCGTCCAGATCGACCATCAAGTGGTGGCCGTTGGCGGTGAGCCAGCGCTTGGCGCTCTCCACGTCGGGGTGGAGGCGCCGCACGACCTCCCAGTAGCGGGGCGAGTGATTGGGGTGGAGCAGGTGGGCTGCCTCGTGGACGACCAGGTAGCGCAGGACGTGATCGGGCGCCATGACGCAGCGCCAGTTGAAGGAGACGTTGCCGCGCGTGGAGCAGCTGCCCCACATCGTGCGCTGGCTGCGCAAAAAGACGCGGCGCGGGGTGACTCCCAGCAGCGGCGTGATCAGCGCCAGCTCACGGTCGATCGCGATGCGGGCCTCCCGCTTCAGCCAGGCTTCAAGCGCGCGAGCGGTGGGGTGTGAGACGGTGACGGCATCGCCGCGGAGCAGGATCTGGTGGGGCTGACGCTGCGCCGCTGGGTGGGCGGTGCGCAGGCGGGCGACGCGGTCGAGCTGGCGGAGCACCCAGCGGCCGTGCTCGACGAACAGCGGCGCGATGTCCAGGCGCCGGCGCGCGGCGGGCTGGATCACGTCGACGCCGGTGGGGCCGACGCGCAGGCTGACGCGCCGCGCGCGGCGCGAACGGACGATCCGGTAGGCGATAGTCCGGCCGGCGAGCGTGACGGTGCCGCCGGCGGTGTCTGGGTCGACCGTCAGGGGAGGGCTCTACGCGGATGCGAGCGCGGCGGGGGGCGTGGCCGGAGGCGAGGACGCGGCCACGGGCGAATCGAGCGGCAGAGCGATCTCCATCCCCTCGGCCGCGGCGTCGACCTGCAGGGGTGCGTCCCCGGGCGCCGCATGCTCGAGCACGAGCGCGCGCGCCTCGGCGAGCAGCGTGTCGAGCTGATCGTCAAGGCGCATGGGGTCGTGGTGGAAGAGCAGCAGGCGCTTGACGCGCGCGGCGAGCGCGGTGCGAACGACGAAGCTGAGCGGGCTGTGCCCCCAGCCGACCTTGGGCGGGTACTCGGCGTCGGTGTACTGCGCGTCGTGAATGAGGACGTCGGCGTCCCGGGCCAGGCCGACGACGTTGGGGTCGAGCGGGAGCGAGCGCAGCGCCGCGGGGTCGAGCCCCGGCTGGACGTCGACCGGCTCGGTGTCGGTGCAGTAGGCGATGGTCCGGCCGCCGATCTCGACGCGGTAGCCGACGGTCGTGCCGGGATGGTGCAGCTCGTCGACGTGGATCCGCGCGCCGGCGATCTCGTAGGTGCCTTCGTCGGTGTGCTGAAAGGAGATCTCCGCCCCCAGCTCGGAGAGGCTGACGGGGAAGTAGCGGTGGAGCATCTGGCCGGTCAAGACGGTCGACAGCTCGCCGTCGGATCCGACGCCGCCATGCACGAGGATCCGGTTGCCGGGGATGAACGCCGGGGCGAAGAAGGGGAAGCCCTGGATGTGGTCCCAGTGCGTGTGGGAGAGGAAGAGGTGCGCCGTGAGCGGCAGGCGCTTCTGGCGGAGCAGGGAGAGGCCGAGCGAGCGGATGCCGGTGCCCGCGTCAAGAATGAATAGCGTTTGTCGGGTAGGGTCGCCCGCCTCGGGAAACTCGAGCGTGACGCAGGAGGTGTTGCCGCCGTAGCGGGAGGTCTCGGGTCCGGGCGCCGGAATGGAGCCGCGCACGCCCCAGAAGCGCAGCCGCAGATTCGGGCCCGTCACGGTGGCGTCACTGTACGGGATACCGGCGAACTTGAAAAGGAGGTCCTACCGCTGTCGCTCTGCGCCGCTAAGTCACGAAGGGGCGCAGGCGGGCTTCCAGCGCGTGCTGCGTGCTCTCGTGGTGGAAGCGCAGCAACTCCTTGCCGACGCGGTCCACCAGGACGAAGGTCGGGGAGCCGGGCACGCGGTAGCGGCGGTCGAGC
>DASTZM010000282.1:0-8177 GCA_035764305.1 Chloroflexota bacterium
CCATGCCCGCGCCGGCCAGGGGGACCAGCCGTCGCGGGCTCGCGCACGCCTGCAGGGCGCGTGCCGCCGGGGGCTGGTGGTAGGCGCGGGCGCCGTGTTCAGGCGCCGCGCGGGGTGCTTGTGTACGTCAATTCTACTGCGTTTGGCACGGTTCGGGGGCGCGGTTGGGGAGGCGCGGTTCGGGGGCGCCGGACGCGGTGGGAGGCGCGGGAGGCGCGCGTGCACGGCGGCGCGTTAGCGCGTAAGATAGGCCCGCAAGAATGGCCAACGTGACCGCTGAGCCGCTCTCCGCCGCCGCCGCCGCGAGCTACGAGGAGGCGCTGCGCGAGTACGTGCAGAGCCGCAGCGAGGCGGCGCTGTACCGGGCGAGTGTGCTGAGCCGCGAGCTGGCGGAGCGGCGGGTGGGGCCGGACGACCTGATCGCGCTGCACTCCGAGAGCATGGAGCGCGTGCTGGACAGCCTGGGGCCGTTGGAGCGGGTGCGGGCGTTCCCGGACGCGAACCAGTTCCTGCTCGAGTGCATGATCTCGTACGGGGTGCACTACCGGCAGTTCCTGGACCTGGCGGAACGGACGGACCGGGAGAAGAGCCAGGCGATCGACTACTTCGCGCACGAGCTGCGGACACCCCTGACGAGCGCGCGGGGGTTCATCGACCTGGCGGCGCGGTCGATCCTGGGCGGGCAGCTGGGGATCGTGCCGGACTATCTCACCGAAGCGCGCGAGGCGCTGAACCGGCTGTCGCGGCTGTCGACGATGCTGGTCGATGCATCCAGAGGGAACACGCCCCACCTGGAAATGAGCGAGCAGGACGTGCGGCGCCTGCTGCGCCAGTCGGCGACGTGGGCGCTGCCGACGGCGGTGGAGAACGGCGTGACGCTCCTGTATGAAGGAAAGCCGCTGAACCGGGGGGCGGTGACGGATGAGGCGCCGGTGCGGGTGATGGGGAACGCGGACGCGCTGCTGAGCGCGATCGGGAACCTGCTCTCGAACGCGTGCCGCTACACGCCGGCCGGGGGCAAGGTGCGGGTGGCGTGCCGGACGGAGGGGGAACAGGCGGTGGTGGAGGTGACGGACACGGGGGTGGGGATGGCGCCGGAGGTGGCGGAGCGGGTGTTCGAGCGCTTCTACCGCGGGCCGGCGACGCGCTCCGCGGGACAGGACGGGCTCGGGCTGGGACTGCCGCTGGCGCTGCAGCTGGCGAAGGCGCACGGCGGGACGATCACGCTGGAGTCGGCGCCGCAGCGGGGGAGCACGTTCCGCCTGGTGCTGCCGTTGGCGCGCGGGTCGAGCGGCTAGGAGGGCGCCCTCACCCTGGTGGCGGGGGCGCGCGCCTCGTGGGAGACGGAACCCTAGCCGTCTCCCAGAGGGAGTGGGGAGCAGACGACGACGGTGGCGTCGTCGGTGGGGCGGGACCAGCGGTCGAGGATCAGGTCGGCGAGTGACTGCGCGTCGTCGTCACGGGGGAGGTCGGCCTGGTTGAAGCGGGCGCTGACGCCGTCGGTGTGGATGACCAGGCGCCAATCGGTGGGGAGTGGGAGGGTGAAGGCGCGGACGCGGGGCACGGCGGCGCCGACGACGCCGCGGTAGACGAGGGGGCGCTCGGCGCGCTGCGACGCGCCGGCGGGCCAGACACGGGCCTCGACGTTGCCGACGCCCACGAAGTCGAGCTCAGCGCGGGTGACGTCGATCTCGGCGAGCGAGACGGCGGCGCCGCGGGTGCCGCGCAGGGCGGTGTGGCAGCGCAGGAGCGCCTCGGAGAGTGATTCGGCGCGCGTGGCGTCCAGGGAGGCGAGGGCGGCGGCGGCGGCGGCGGCGGCAAGGGGACCGTGGCCGAGACCGTCGACGACGGCGACGCGGTAGGTGTGGCGCCCCGCGTCGGGAGCCCAGACGCGCCACGCGTCGCCGTTGACGTGCTCGGCGGGGTGGGGGCGCGTGGCGGCGGCGAAGGCGACGTTCAGCGGAGTGGGCTCCTTGCGGGTCATGCTGCGGATCATGCTGCGGGGCGCTCCCACTTGACGGCGGTGATGGCGGTGCCGGCGGAGGAAGAGCGCAGGTCGAAGGTGTCCATGAGGCGCCGGACCGCGCCGAGCCCGCCGCCGAGGCCGCCGCCGGTGGTGAAGCCATTGGACAGGGCGGCGCCGACGTCGGGAATGCCGGGACCGGCGTCCAGGCAGACGACGCGCACACCGCGGCGGGGCGGAGCGGCGCGGGGGTCTTCGATGGCAGTGAGGGTCACGGCGCCGCCGGGCGCGTAGCGCACGAGGTTCATGGCGAGCTCGGAGACGGCGAGGGCAACGCACTCGGCGTCGGGTGTGGTCAGGCCGCTGCCGGCGGCGAGATCACGCGCGGCGCGCCGGGCGCGGCCGGCGTCGAGCTCGGTCCGGACCACGATGGAGCGTGGGGTGGGCGGCGGGAGCGGTGGGACGGGCGGCGGCGGGGCGGGGCGGGTCAGCGGCGCCACTTCCGGACGGTGACGATGGTGCCGCGCCCGACGACGCTGTCCACGTCCATCTCATCCATCAGGCGCTTGGTGCCGGGAAGGCCCATGCCGAGGCCGGGGCCGGAGGTGAAGCCTTCCTGCATGGCGCGCTCGACGTCGGGGATGCCGGGGCCGTGGTCGGCGACGACGATCTCGAGACCGGCGGTGCCGTCGGGGGAGCGCAGCTCGGTCAGGTGGACTTCGCCGCGCTTGTCGGTGGCGTAGCGGACGACGTTGCGCGTGAGCTCGGAGACGGCGGTGGCGATGCGGCTCTGGTCGATCATGCCGAAGCCGAGGCGGCGGGCGAGGTCGCGGGCGCGCTGGCGGGCGAGGACGATGTCGTCCTCGCCGGCGATGGAGAGGCGGTGCTGCGGCGAGCGGGCTTCGGCGCTCACGCGGTCTCGTCGCCGGCGATGAGCCGCCGGAGAAGCGCCATGCCCTTCTCGGCGTTGAGGGCGGTCCGGACGCCCTTGAGCTCGAGCCCGAGCTCGACGAGGGTCATGGCGACGGCGGGCTGCATGCCGACGATCACGGCCTGGGCGCCGAGGAGGCGCGTGCCGGCGGCGACGTCGTTGAGGGTGCGGCCGAGGAACGAGTCGATCAGCTCGACGACGGTGAGGTCGAGCAGGACGCCGCGGGCGTCGGTGCGCTCGAGCGCGGCGCCGATGTCTTCCTGAAGCTGGAGCGCGTCGCGGTCGTGGAGGTCTTCCAGGACGGTGGCGATGAGGGTGTCGCCGACGCGGATGATGGGGACGCGGGCCATCAGGCGTCTTGTCTTTCGGCGCCGTGTCTTGCGGCGTCGTGGGAAGCGTTCCCACCGAGGCCGCGGGGCCGGTCGGATGCGCCGGCAGCTTCGGAGCCGGCGGTGCGGAGGGCGCCGCCGGCGCGGCGGGTGACCTCCAACCCGAGGCGTGAGAAGGCGAGCTCGAGGCCCTTGGCGAGGGTGGTGCGGGTGGTGACGCCGCCCAGGTCGACGCCGAGGTGGACGAGGGTCATGGCGGTGCGCGTGGTGAGGCCGACGATGAGCACCTCGGCGCCGAGCAGGCGGGCGGCGGCGACGGTCTCGAGCAGGTGCTTGGCGACGGCGGTGTCGATGACGGGGACGGCGGTGATGTCGAGGATGACGATGTCTGAGCCGGTCTCGACGATGCGCTGCAGGAGGGTCTCGGTCATCTCCTGGCTGCGGGCGGTGTCGAGCGCGCCGACGATGGGGAGCGCGAGGATGCCTTCCCACACCTGGATGACGGGGGTCTGGAGCTCGCGGATGGCGCGGCGCTGCTCTTCGATGGTGGATGCGGTGGCCGCCTGGGGGTTGGCCTGCGAGCGGGTGGCCTGTGGGGCCCGGTCCTGGGTCACGGCGTGGGTCCTTCCTGCGATGTGGCGTGTGTCTGCGCGGGGACGGCGGTCTGCGCGGGGACGGCGGTCTGCGGGGGGGCCACCGGTGGCGGCGAGAGATCGGGGGGTGGGGCGGAGAGGCGGGGCAGCTCAACCCGGAAGGTGCTGCCCTGCCCGGGCGCGCTGGAGACGTGTACCCGACCGCCGTGGGCGTTCACCAGCTGGCGGACGAGGGCGAGGCCGAGACCGAGGCCCTGGCGGTCGATGGCGTCGGCCTCGGGAGCGCGGAAGAACTCCTCGAAGATGTGGGGGATGACTTCAGGGGTCATGCCGATGCCGGTGTCCTGGACCTCGAGCCAGACGGGATCGGGGAGGGCGCCGCAGCGCAGGGTGACGTGTCCACCGGCGGGGGTATAGCGGATGGCGTTGCCGAGCAGGTTGCCGATGATGCTGGCGAGGGCGTCGCCGTCACCCATGACGGGAAGCGGCTGGCCGGGGTCGTCGAAGGTGAGGCGGACTCCCTTCTGCGCGGCGTCGCCGGCGGCGGTGGCCCAGCCGAAGGTGGTGGCGGCGACGGCGCGCAGATCTTGCGGAACAAGCTCGGAGAGGGCGGCTTCGCCGCGGCTGGCCTCGATCAGGTCCTGGGTCATGCGCTGGAGGCGCTCGACGGCGGAGAGCGCCTGATTGGCCATGTGGCCGAGGTTGCTGAAGTGGCCGCGCTCGAGCGCGCGGCGGGCGAGCTGGAGGTTGCCCTTGACGGCGGCGAGGGGGGTGCGGAGCTCGTGGGCGACGCGCTGGAGCGTGATGGCGCGCTCACGCAGGATGCGCTCGGCCTCGTCGGCCCGCTGCCGGGCGTGCTCGGCCTCGCGCGAGCGCTCGCGCACCCGCAGCTCGAGGAACTCGCGGTGGTTGATGCCGTAGGCGATCATGACTTCCAGCAGGAACTGGAGGCCGTCCGCGGCGGCGGACGCCTGCTCGCGGAACCCGAGTCCGTGCATCGCGCCGCGCATGGCGTCGGCGTGGAGGGCGATGATCTCCTCCGGCCCGAGGCCGGCGCGGATGAAGTCCTGGCTGAGGAGCGACGCCTGGTAGAGGCCGGCTTCGTCCCGCGAGCGGACGAAGCGATTGAGGGCGGCGGCGTAGTCGGCGTCGCGGTCGGTGCCGGACCCGGCAGCCGGCTCCCCGGCCTCGTCGACGGCCGCGTCGGCAGCCGCGTCGGCGCCCGCGTGGGTGGTCGAGTCGGTGGGGGGATGGGCAGTGGCTTCGGTCACCGGTGCGTCGTCCACCGGCAAGCGGTCACGTGAGGACCAGGTTAGCGTGCCGGGAACCGAGTATAGCGGTGAATCTGTTCAGCGCGTCGTGACGAGCGGCGGGCCGGGTCAGGCGCCGGCCGGCGGGCAGCGCGCGTGCGGCCGGAGGGGGCGGACGTGGGTCTCGTGGAAGGGTGCTGGCATCGAACTTGCTGTTGCCCGGCGGTTCTCCGAGACGGTCTCGGACGGACGTTCGACGGGCCTCACTGGCATGCCTCACAGGCACCAAGAGGCTTTGACAGGAAAGGACAGCGTATTGCTTCAACAGTCACCCGCCCGGCCGGTGTACGACTACCTGGTGGTGGGGGCGGGGTTCGCGGGATGCGTCGTGGCGGAGCGCCTGGCTCGCCAGGCGCAGAAGAAGATCCTGGTGTGCGACGTGCGGCCCCACGTGGGTGGGAACGCGTACGACCACGAGAACGACGACGGCATCCTGGTCCACAAGTACGGGCCGCACATCTTCCACACGAACTCGGAGAAAGTGTTCCGCTACCTCTCGCAGTTCACCGAGTGGCGGCCGTACGAGCACCGTGTCAAGGCGGCAGTCAAGACGGTGGCTGATACGGGCACAGAGGGGGTGAAATACCTGCCGGTGCCGATCAACCGGACGACGGTGAACGAGCTCTACGGGCTCGATCTCCAAAGCGACGAGGAGTGCGAGGCGTTCTTCGAGTCGGTTGCGGAGCGGGTGGACGACTGCAAGACGTCGGAGGACGTGGTGGTGTCCAAGGTGGGGAGGGATCTGTACGAGCGGTTCTTCCGGGGCTATACGCGGCGCCACTGGGGGCTGGATCCGTCGGAGCTGGACGCGGCCGTGACCTCACGGATTCCGGTGCGGACGAACACGGACGACCGGTACTTCGGCGACGCGTACCAGGCGATGCCCCTGCACGGCTACACCAGGATGTTCGAGCGCATGCTGGCGCACCCCAACATCACGGTGGTGCTGAAGGCGGATTACCGCGAGGTGCAGCAGCTGATCTCCTACAAGGAGATGGTCTATACGGGCCCGGTGGACGCGTTCTTCGAGTACCGCTACGGGAAGCTGCCGTACCTGTCGCTGGAGTTCAAGCACGAGACGCTTAACAAGGAACGCGCGCTGCCGGCGCCGGTGGTGAACTTCCCGGACGAGGACTCGCCGTACGACCGGGTGACGGAGTTCAAGGCGCTGACGGGGCAGGTGCACCCGAAGACGAGCCTGGTGTACGAGATCCCCAAGCCGAAGGGGGATGGGGACCCGTACTACCCGATCCCGCGGCCGGAGAACGCGGCGCTGTACGCGAAGTACAAGGCGCTGGCGGAAGCGACGCCGGGCGTGCACTTCGTGGGGCGGCTGGCGACGTACCAGTACTACAACATGGATCAGGTGGTGGCGCAGGCGCTGAGCCTGGCCGAGCGACTGGTGGCGCGTGGCAGCGCGACGGGCGTCGCGAAGGCAGCGCCAGGGGCAGCGGCAATGCCCACGGCAGCTGCAACGGCACTGCCGCGCGAGACGAAGGGCGTGGTGAGCGTGCCGGCGGGGGTGGCGCCGATCGGGATGGTGGCGCGGTTGGGGGAGCGGCGGGTGGCGTAGAGGCTGGTTGGCGAGGCGATCGGGGTACGGAGCGGACGGCTCGCCCCTCCGGACCTCCCGCGGCGGGGGACTAGTGCTCCGTCAATCGGTAGTTGAGGGGTAGAGGTGCTTGAGCTTGATGCGGGCGTCGGCGGTAGTGAAGCGCCAGTCGATGGCGCGGCGTCGGGCGTTGCGCCGAGTTTCCCACGCGCCGGTGGCCCGGGCGAGGGTGGGTTGGTCGGCCATGCGGTCGTCGAGGCACTGGCGGGCCAGGGCGGAGAGCTCGAGCTCGGCCATGTTGAGCCAGCTGCCGTGCTTGGGGGTGTGGTGGATCTCCAGCTTGCTGGCGAGTCGCCTGGCCTCGGCCGGTGGGAACGCTTCGTAGAGCGAGGCGGCCGAGTGGGTGTTGAGGTTGTCCATCACCAGCACGATGCGGTCGGCCTTGGGGTACAGCTCGTCCACCAGCTCCTTGATGACGTGCGCGAAGTCGACGGCGGTGCGCCGGGCGCGCACGCGGACGTGCCGGCGGCCGGCCAGCGGCTCGCAGACCATGAACAGCGCGGCGGTGCCGTGGCGCGCGTACTCGTGGTCGGTCTTCGCCACCCGGCCCGGGCGGCCGTTCCTGGTGGGGCGTGCCGGCCGCATGGGCAGCGGCGGCCGGACGTCGGCCAGCAGCTGCTTGCTGGCCTCGTCCAGGCACACCTGGGGGCGCTTCGGGTCGTAGGGCCGCGTGTAGACCTCGAGCACGTCCTCCATGTGCGCGACGAACTGGGCGTTCGCCTTGGGCGGGATGCACCAGCACTGCTTCAGCCACGGCTTGAGCGCGTTTTTTTCAGCGTGCGCCGCACCGTCTCGTGCGAGACCGAGTCGACCTCTTCCAGCTCGACCAGCCGGCCCGCCAGCAGCCGCAGCGTCCAGCGCTTGTGCCCGTCCGGTGGCGCGCCGCACGCCGTCGCGATGAGGTGGGCCTCGGCGCGCCCGGCGAGCTTCGGTGCTCGGGGTGGCGGGCGCTTGCGCACCAGCGCCGCCTCCCGACCCGCGCGCAGAAACCGCTTGCGCACCCGCTCCACCGTGGCGCGGCTCACGTCGAACGCCTCGCAGATCCGCGCGTCGGTCCACGCCGGTCCCGCCTTGCCCTGGTCCACCTTGAGCAGAATCTGTGCGCGCCGCACCTCGTCCGGCGTGGCGGCACCACGGCCGCCCCGACGGGTCACCGTCTCCAGCGCGTCACGGTCCTTCTTGGTGAGCTTCACCACAAACAGCTTGGCCATTGCGGCGCCAGGGTGCCGCATCCCGCCGCCACGCGGCAACATCCGCGTGACGGAGCACTAGTCCTGGAGTGCATCGCCATCGTCATCATCGCTCAGAGCGGGTGGCCGGGCTTGGTCGCGCTCGCGTTGACGCTAAGTCTTGCTCTCCTCCAGTTCGTGCAGGCGGAGACGCGTGTCCCACTCAAAGACTTCGTGTTTCACGGACGACAGCCGCGATGGCACCTCGCC
>DASTZM010000283.1:0-2001 GCA_035764305.1 Chloroflexota bacterium
GCGTCGTCGTGCGCGCGTGGGAGTCGTGGGCCGCGCAGCGTAACGCCGCACTCGCCCACGTGCGCACCCCGTGGGTCTTCTTCGTCGACGTCGACGAGCGGGTCCCACTCGAGCTCGCCGAGGAGATCGGCGCCACTGTCAGTCGCGCCACGGAGGTTGGTCAGCCGGTGGGATTCTGGGTGCCGCGCCAGAATCTCATCATGGGCCGCTGGGTGCGCCACGCCGGCTGGCACCCCGACTACCAGCTGCGCCTCTTCCGCGTCGATCGCGGCCGTTACGCGTCCGACCGCGCCGTCCATGAGCTCGTGCAGCTCGATGGGAGTGACGCGCGCCTGACCGCTCGCCTGGTGCACCACAACTATGAAGCGTGGGGTCAGTTCTGGCGCAAGCAGCTGCGCTACGCGCGTGCCGAGGCCACGCAGCTCCACGCCGCCGGGCAGCGCGCGCGACCGCGCAACCTGGTGCTGCAGCCCCTGCGCGAGCTGCGCCGGCGCTTCGTCACGCTTGGCGGCTACCGCGAGGGTCTCCTCGGCCTCGCCCTGAGTGTCGTGCTCGCCGGCGCCGACCTGGTGAAGTACGCCGAGCTGCTGCGCCTCGGGCGCGCGGCGCGGCGGTAGGTCCATGGACGCCACCATCGCCGTCGTCAGCTTCAACGTCGCGCCGCTCCTGGAGCGCTGCCTCGAGTCGGCGCGCGCCGCCCTGCACGAGTCCGGCGGCGGGCAGCTGCTCGTCGTCGACAACGCGTCCCTCGACGACAGCGTGTCGCTCGTCCGCGAACGCTTCCCCGAGGCGACGCTGATCGTCAACGACGCCAACGCCGGCTTTGGCGCCGCCTGCAACCAGGCGCTCGGCGCCGCGCAGACCGAGGCCCTCCTCTTTCTGAACCCCGACGCCGAGCTCTCTACCGGCGCTTTGGCCGCGCTCCTGGATCGCTTGACGCGAGAGCCATCCGCCGCGCTGGTCGGGCCGCGCGTCACCTACCCCGACGGACGGCCGCAGCCGACGCGCCGCCGCTTTCCGACGCCCACCGTGCTGTTCTTGGAGTCGACGCCCCTCGAGTGGCGCGGCCCGAGCTGGCCCGCGCTCGCGGCGTACTACCGAGACGGCGCGCCCGAGGTCGCGTCGAAGGAGAGCTGGGTCTCCGGCGCGTGCCTGCTCGGCCGGATCCCGGCGCTGCGCGAGGTCGCCGGGTTCGATCCAGCCTTCTTCATGTACTTCGAGGAGGTCGACCTGTGCCGGCGCCTCGCTTCGCGTGGCTGGGGGACCTGGTACGAGCCGGCGGCGCACGCCCTGCATCACCACTCCCAGAGCGCCGACCAGGACGTCCGCGAGAAAGACCGCCGCTACTTCCGCAGTAAGTACCGCTACGCCGAGCGCTACTTCGGTCGCTCCACCGGCCGGCTCCTCCGCCTGTCGGCCGGCGTGCAGTTCGCCGCCGAGGCAGCGCTGCAGCGGCGGCGCGGCGACGATCTGCTGGCCCAGCGCTACCGCGCGCTCGCACGCTGGCACTTCCGCGCCGAGCCCTAGACGCGTGATGCGCATCGGCCTGATCAGCGCCGAGTACCCACCCGCCATCGGCGGCGTGGGCGACCACACCGCGCGCCTCGCGCGCGAGCTCGTCGCCGCCGGACAGAACGTCGACGTGCTCACCGGCCGCACGCTCGCCGGGCCGCCCGCGACCCATCCCGCGGCGCTGCGCCGCATCCGTCGCTGGGACCCCCGCATCCTCCTTCAGGTGCCCCGCATCGCGCGCGAACGACTCTGGGACGTCCTTCACATCCAGTACCAGCCCGCGGCCTATGCCCTCCACGGCGCCATCAATCTCCTCCCCTGGTTCGTGCGTGGTCCTGCCGTCGTGACGACCTTCCACGACCTGCGCGTGCCCTACCTCTTCCCCAAGGCCGGTCCGCTGCGGCATGCGGCCGTCACGGCGCTCGCCCGCGGAAGCGCTGGCGCCATCTGCGTCGCCGACACGGATCTTCCGCAGCTGCGCCGCTGGCG
>DASTZM010000284.1:0-2275 GCA_035764305.1 Chloroflexota bacterium
CCACGCGGCCAGTCCGTAGAAGAGATGGTTACGCGCCGTAAGGGCGTCACCGCAGAACCGGTGGGCCGATCAATCCTGCATGCGGAGCGCATTGACCGTCACCGACGGGCCGACGACGCACATGGGGCAGTTGCCGGTGAGCTGGACCGGGCTCAACCGCCCACAGATGCCCGAGCCGGCGCTCGGACAGCCAGGCAGTACCGTGCTGGGAGGGCGCTGGTCGCACCTGGTGTTGTCGCTCGACCAGCCGCAGTAGAACCGGAAGACGTAGAACCGCCGGATGTGCACCCGATCCGGCTGTCCGGAGGAGATGTTCTCCCAGCTTTGGCCCACCCGCACCTGCGGCGAGTCCCACGCGGCGACGGCGACGTCACGGCAGCCAACGCGCATAGAAGACGCTTTGACGACGGGATCGTTCTTGCTCTGCGAGCAATCGAACCACCCGTAGTTGGAGGGCAGCAGCTTGGCGCTCGAGAAGAAGTACGACGCGCTGTAGTCATCGGTACGGCCGTTGATATCGCAGGCTCCGCCGCCGCCATAGAACCCGCGCGCGATGCACCCCTGTGCGGTCCCGGACTGGCCGGTGAGCACCCAGGTGCCGGTGTGCAGCGGCACCTCCCCCGACGTGACCTGTCCACCAAATCCGTGCGCGATCCAATACACCAGATCTCGGCGCCTGCCGGTGCCGTCGTAGTTGGGGTCCGCCACGAACCCGTCCCAGTGGAAGTCATTGAAGGTCGGCCAATCGGTGACCGGGTCGGCGTACGGCGTGAAATCCAGCAGGTTCTTCCACCCCCCGGTGTCGATGCAGGGGCTGGAGTTACTCCCCCACAGCTCGTGCACCTGCCACGCCGCGCTGCCGCCCATCGTGACGGCGCAATCAGGCAGGGTGGCGGGGATCACCTGCATACCAGTTGGGACGCTGCTGGAACCGGCGATGCTGACCGTCGACACGGCACACGAGGTGAGGCCGTTCGCACCAGTGGGCGGGCAGTTTGTCGAGGCCGCTCCGCCGGAGCCGATGAATCCGGCGAAGAAGCCGGTGGTAGAGGAGCTGACGCTCACGCGTACCAGGTACGGTGCCGCGGTTGACGGCGCCGGCGCGCTCCCACCACAGGGCGCCGCACACCAGGTGGCACCGCCGTCCCCGGACAACTCGAGACGGGCGACGCGGTTCGTGCGGCTTGACAAGCCGGCGTGGGCATTGGCGTCGGTGGCGAGCTGCGTCAGGCGGTCTTGCGCCACCGAAAGCGCCTCTGCGGGAAAGAAGACCTGTCCGCCCGTGTCCACCGCGACGCGCCGCGCCAGCGCGCCAGCGGCGGCGAGCCCGGCGGCGTCGGCTGCATTCTGGTCGAACCGCTTCTGCACCGCCACCATCCCAAAGTCGATTCCCAGCGCGAGCATCGCCATCAACCCGGCGGCCATGAGGGCGAATTGCACGAGCGCCTGGCCCGACTCCAGGCGCCGACGCTCAGCAGCGAGGCGAGAGGTCATCTGGCGTTATTCCTGCTCGACGTACATCGCCGAGCTGGCCCCGAGCGGCACGACGCCGCCTACGACGCTGGCGATGAGCGGCGTCAGCGGTTGGAAGACATACTGCAGCTGCACCCGGACGTAGCGGTCGGTGGCTCCTACGGGATCCCGCGAGACGGTCACGGTCAGGCCGCCCGACGTCACCGGTCCGGACGCCGCGCTGGTGCAGTCGAAGGAGGCGGGAGCGCCAGGCAGCGATGCCGCCGTAGCCCGCACCGCTGCCTGGCAGATCGACGTGGGGGTGCGCTGTGCCGCGACGCCGTAGCGCGCCGCTTCGCGCGCGGAGCTCGTGAGGAGGTGCTGATAGAAGACCGCACGCGACAGGTCGAAGACGCCAAATAGGAGCAGGAAAAACGGGACGACAATGAGCGCGTATTCCACCATGCTCTGGCCCGATTGGGCCCGTCGCGCGAGACCAGGGCGCGGGCACATACCCATCACACCGGCATCGTGGCGGAGGCGGAGATCGCCAGCGGACCGCCGGCGATCGAGCCGACGAGCGGCGTCACGGGGACGAAGCTGGCGGCGAGGGAGACAACGGCAAACCGAGGGTTGGCCGGATTGGTCGGGTCGAAGCTCACCGTGCACGTCGGAGCGGCTGAGAGTGCGGAGGCGTACGTTCCCAGTTCCTCGCTCACCCGTGTGCTGAGGTTTGTCGGCGCCGATGGATAGAGCGCGCAGTAGCGCGCACCCTCCCGCGCCGCGTTGACCAGCGCGATCTGCAGCGAGTAGACGCGCCCCA
>DASTZM010000285.1:0-4532 GCA_035764305.1 Chloroflexota bacterium
AGAGCGAGAACGCCGTCTGCCCCCTGGAGCGGGACACCCCGGACGACGTCTCCTGGCTGGCCGACTGGGTGCACGGGCGCCTGCACGAGCTGACCGACGGCGACGAGCGGGCGGTGGTGTGGAAGCAGGCGCATCTGGTGCGGTTTCTCTTGGGGCGCCTGCACGACTGGCTGGAAGAGAGTGAGTACCCCACGGCCGCGATGACGGCGTTTCAGGCGGAAGCGCTCGTCGCGCACGTAGCGCGGTACCTCGAGCACGTGGCGGAGTGCGAGGCGGCGTCGGAGCCGCAGGCTGAGACGGAAGACGGGTCTCGGTCGCGCTGAGGCTTAGGCGCGCCGACGCCGAAGGGCGGCGGCGGTGGTCAGGCACAGTGCCGCGAGCGTCACAAGTGCTGCCGGCGTGGCAGCGGGCGCGTGGCGCCCGGTGTTGGGCAGCTCCTGGGGCAGGATGCTGGGGCCGCCGGCCTGCGTGCCGCCAGTGGCGCCGGAGACGGCGCCGGCAGGGGAACCCTGGCCGGGACCACCCGAGCCGGCAGGCGCCCCCGTGCCGGTCCCGCTGGTCTGGCCCTGCTGGGTGACCGCGGGCTGTGCGGGCACGCCGGGACCGGGAACGGCGGCGACCGCGATGGCGACGGGTCCTTGCCCGACCTGCACGGTCTTGGTCACGATCTGGCGGTTGGCGTCGACCACCGAGACGGTGTCCGCGCCGCTATTGGCAACGTAGACGAACTGGCTGCCGTCGGGCGCGAGGGCGACGCTCTGCGGACCCTGTCCGACGGGCACGGTTCCGACAACTCGCCGCGACGCGGTCTCGACGATGCTCAGGTTATTGCTGCCGGCGTTGGCGACGTAGAGGCGAGAGCCGTCGGGCGAGAGTGCAGTCCCAGCAGGGCCGTTCCCGGCAGGGATGAGGCCAAGCAAGCGTCCGGCAGGAGCATCGACGACGGCGATGGCGTTGGCCGCGGGCAGCGAGACGTAGGCGAGCGCGCCGTCGGCCGAAAGGGTGATCTGGCCGGCGGCGGCGCCAACCGAGATGGCGCCCAGCGCCTGCCCGGACGTGGCGTCGAAGACAGCCAGGCTGTCGGTGCCCTCGATGGAGACGTATGTCCGGCGCGCACCGCGGTCGGTAGCGACGGCTACCGGTTTGCCGCTGGTGGTGATGGCGCGGATGGTGGCGCCGGCCGAATCGACGACGTTGAGCCGGCTGCCGGCGCCGTCGGCGACGACGGCGAAGGTTGCGTCCGCAGGCGACGAAACCGCCTCGGCCGAGCCGCCAACGCGGACGGTGGCGGAGGTCTGATAGGCGTCGCGGTCGATGATCGAGAGCGACCCGGCGGCTCGGTTGGCGACGAGCGCAAATCGCCCGTCCCGCGTGAATGAGATGGAGCGCGGGCCGCTGCCCACCTGGATATTGGCGAGCACGCTGTTGGTGGCGTGCTCGATCACCGAGACGTTGTTGGACCGCTCGTTGGCGACGAAGACAGTGCCTATGCCATTGGCGCGGGCCGGGATGGGACGAAGGGCGAGAGCGGCCAGGAGCGACAGGACGAGCAGGGCGACGGACAGCCCAACAAGAAGCGGCCGAGCATCGGGGCGCGGGCGGACGGCGGCACGGACCGCGACGCGGCCGTGCGGATACATACGGTTACGAATGGTGTTCAAACTGGGCGTCCAGATCATAGAGAAAAACCAGAAGCTCAGCGATCACCTGGTACATCTCGGGGGGGAGCGTCTGGCCCACGCTGAGCGAGCCGAGCAGAGAGGCGAGCGCCGGGTCGTGTTCGACCGGTACGCCGGCGCGCTCGGCGAGCCGGACGATCTCGTCGGCCAGCGCACCGCGACCGGCGGCGGCGACGAACGGTGCGCCAGCGCCGGCGGTTCCGGCTGCGAGCCCACCGCCCAGAGCGACTGCGGTGCGGGCGCGATCGCTCCCCGCCGCGAGGTCGGTGGAGCGGTTGGTCTCGGTCATGCCGCCTGGATCAATCATCGGTTGCGGCTCACGCTTCAACAGCCACGTGGCGAAGCGTCCCCGGCACATGCGCTGCGGCAGGTGACTCCGCGGGGCCCAGGACGCACTCGATCGCGGTGACTTCGAGGCCTGCGTGCTCGAGACGGGAGCGCAAGCGATCCGCGGCGGCGTCGAGGTAACTGGCGGCGGCGCGATTGCTGGCGCGCAGCCGGCAGCGCACGACGGGGCCGCGCAGGCGCACGTCACCGCCAACCTCGCCCAGGCGCTGGAGGTCGAGCGTGAAGCGGGCACGAATGCCATCCGCGGTCGGCTCCCCAAAGGCGTATCCCTGCTCGGAGTCACGGTCGACAATCAGATCGAGGGTCCGGAACTGGCCCCCAAACGCCAGCGGCAGAGCAAGGACGAGCGGAAGCGGCGGCGCCAGGTCCAGCGTTCGGGGGTTGGACGCGGCTGACGCAGGGAGCCCACCCCCCAAGGGCGGGTCTACCGCGCCTTGGCGCGTGCGTACGGCGATCTCGGCAAGGTCGCCGAGGGCGTCCGAGAGCGGCGGCAACGCGGGGTCACCAGTGTCGTTGGGGAGGCGATCGGGAATCGATGGCAGCGCAGGCGGACGGGGGCTGGACCGACCGCGGGCGGCGGTGCGGAGCTGCTGCAACTCGATGCGGTCGTGGAGCTGCAGCACTAGCTGGCGGGTCTCGCCTTCCGGCAGCGAAGCCGCGAGGGCGCTAAGGAGTGTCCTGGCGTCAGGTCCCGGGAAGGCGCGTGGCGCCGGCGCGTCGGCCGATACGGGCGAGGGCGGGGCGTCAACGGTCAGTGCTGTGGGGGGTTGCCCTGGCGCCGCGGGAGTGAACGCCCTGGACGAACTCACGGCGGGTGACAGTGATCGCGAGTCTGCTTCGGTTGGTGCGGGTAGCGCCTTGGCAGCAGCGGCGGGCGCATCGGAGGCTTCGCGCAGCGCAAGCTCCCCGGCGGCTGCGAGCACCACGGCCTCTGGGGGCTGGCTGAGTGTCGCGATGGCGCGCTGCACCTCGCGTGCATTGGGCGCGTTGACCGCCAGGGCTTGCAGCGCAGCGCGCGGTGTTATGTCCATTTGCTGGTCGGCGACGTCCGGGGCGAGCGGCCTAGTCGGAACCGGAGAAGCAGGCTCTGCATCGACTTGCTGGGCACCGCCGGCCAGCGACCGGACGACCTGGGCGAGGACGGCTCCGAGCGGTGTGGCGACGCGCGCCGGCAACTCAGCGCGTGCGAGCGTGACAGCGCGCGGCGTGAGCGGCAGTCCCTCCTCCGCGAGCAAGACGGCTGCGCGCGCGTGGAGTACTGGATCACCGGGAAGCGCGGCGATGGCGGCACGGATCTGCGACAGCGCGTCCCGGCTTAGCGGGAGCTGGCGCTCGACCAGCGCGTCGACGGCGGCGCGCAGCGGCGGCGTGTCGGGCAGCCCGAACTCCGCAAGCAGAGCCGCCGCCTCCAGACGCGGCGGAGCGGCGCCGGCAGTGCCCAGCGGGGCGCCCGCGGCGGCCGGTGGCGCCGCGGCGGGTCTGCCCAGCTGCGCCGAAACCGCCGGAGGTGTGCCCGTGGTGTCAGGCTCTACCCGGAAGACGAGCCGGTCCGGCTGGGCATCGGCGACGACAACCCGGAGCACGTCCCCTGCGCGTGCGCCGGCGGGCAACTGCGCCTGCAAGCGCCGGCCGGCGAGTGAGAGGATGGCGCGTCCCGACTCGGCCTGCACAGCCAGGACCTCAGCGAGGAGACGCTGACCGAGGCGCAGCGAGAGCGGTCCAACGTCTCCGAGCTCCGGAGAACTGAGGGTGATTCGGACGAGCGCCTGGACCGGATCGGGCGCGGGCGGCGGGGTTGTCCCCACGGCGGCTGACGGGCCCTAGCGGAGGGCGCGGACGACGACGCGGGTGTCGTAGCGCTGCGTGGCGGCGTTCCAGCGGCCGCCGCACGTGATCAGCGTGATCGCAGGCCGCTCGAGCGCCTCAAAGATCGTCCCTACGGGCGCGCTGCTGAGGGGCCACTCGCGGTTCCAGTCGACGGTGTAGGGGCGCTCCTGGCCGTCGGCGCCGCGGACGGCTAGCTTATCGCCGGGCCGTAGGTCGCTGAGGCGGCGGAAGACACCCGGCGTGCCGTTCCAGTCGAGGTGGCCTGCCAAGATGCTGTTCCCCTTGAGGCCGGGGCGGGCCGAGAACTCATACCACCCCACTTCCTCAGCGCGCTGAGGAACGTCCATCGCCATCTGCGGCGTGAGGCCAACCGAAATGACGGGCGCGTCGACGCCGAGCCTGGGGATGGCGAGGCGGAGCGGAAGCTCCATGTAGTCGAGCGTGGTCGCCGGCTTGGCGGGCGCAGCGGAAACGTAGGTCTGCACGGCCGGCGAGGGCGTTGGGGCTGTCGCCGCTTCCTCGACCGAGGACTGGACGACGACGCGCTGGACGCGCTGCCCGGGCAGCGCAGGTGATGCACAGCCCGCGGCGAACAGGGCGCCTCCCGACAGGGCAGTGCCTGACAGGGCGGAGAGCCAGCGTCTGCGGGTGTCGGCGCGCGTCACGGATTAGGCAACC
>DASTZM010000286.1:0-4973 GCA_035764305.1 Chloroflexota bacterium
TCTTCCCGATTGCCTACGGCGGCATCAACGGCTTTGAGCGCATCGCCGCCGAGTCGCGCCGTTGGGGCGGCGAGATCTTCGACGCCCCCGCCGGCGCCGGCAAGAAGGCACAGTTCGACTCGGCGCCCGTCCAGCAGACGCTCAAGTGGTTCTACGACAACACGAAGGCCGGCCTCTTCGCGCCGCGCACATGGGCCGCGGCCGAGTTCGGTCAGGGCAAGAGCGCCTTCCTGTTCGGCCACCTCGCCGGCCAGCGCGCCACCGTTCAGAACAATGCCAAGGGCGCCTTCGAGTGGACCTTCGGCATCGTCCCCAAGAACAACACCGGCAAGCGCGGCGGTTTTCTCTCCGTGGACATGTCCCAGATGTGGGTCAACACCAAGAGCCCGGAGGGCTCGTGGGAGCTGCTCAAGTGGCTGGTCAGCAAGCAGTCGGGCATCAACATCGCCCTCCAGCCAGTCGGCTCGCTGACGCCGGGCTACCGGAAGGACGTCTACTGCTCGGATGAGCTGATCAACGACTCACGCTTCCCCAAGAGCGCGATGCAGGCCAACTGCGACAACTTCGATCAGCCCGACACCTACATCTACCCGCACAACTTGCGCCTGCTCGGCGACGGCGGCATCCAACCCATCCTCGACAAGTACATCAACAACTGGCTGGACCTCAAGGACGAGCCCACCCCGGCGACCATCAAGGAGATGAACGGCGAGATTCAGAAGGTCCTCGACCTGCCCCGTCTGTAGCGCCTAGACTTCCCGCGGGAGGGAAGCCCGTAATGACTGCGCACACACGCCGCCGCGCGCTCTCGCTCGCGGCGGCGTTTCCCGTTCTTGCCGCCTGCGCGCCGGGGGCGGGCACAACCGACACCGCACCGCCCGCCGGCGCCATCAAGCCGGGCACCAAGCTCTCGTTCGCCTTCGGCACCGCCGCCGACCAGGCGGCGGTCATGACCCGCGCGGCGCAGGAAGCGTCCAAGAAGTGGCCGGGTCTGACCGTCGACTTCATCAACACCCAGGGCGGCACTCCCGGCCACAACGACAAGATCCAGACGTCCATCGCCGCCGGTACGCCGATCGACGTCTTCACGCTCAACCCAAACGAGCTGCCGTCCTTCGTCGAGAACAAGCAGGTCCGCGCCATCGACGACCTGATCCGACGCGACAAGTACGATCCGTCCGACTTCTTCGAGAAGTGCTACGGCCAATACAAATGGAAGGGCAAGCAGTACGCCCTCCCGCGCGGCTTCGGCAACCAGGACGTCTACTACAACACCGCCCTCTGGAGCGCCGCCGGCAACAAGCCGCTCCCCTATGACTGGAACGCGAAGGACTGGACCGCTCAGGAGTTCCTCGACTCCGCGCTCCGCCTCACACGCCTCTCCGGCGCGCAGCAGGTATGGGGCTGGAACCAGGGAACCGGGCTGCGCCAGTGGGCGCCGTGGGTCTGGATCTTCGGCGGCGACGTTCTCGACAAGAACGGCGAGACCTGCATTCTCGATCAGCCGCCGGCCGTCGAGGGCCTCCAGTTTCTCCAGGACCTCATGCACCGCCACCGCGTTATGCCGCCGCCGTCTGCCAAGGTAAACACCATGATGGCCATGGGGAACGGCCAGCTCGGTATGGCCATGGGCATCCCGGCCGAGATCGGGCGCTACCGCGCCATCCCGGGCCTTGCCTTCGACGTCGCGCCCGTGCCGCGCCAGGCGGCGCGGCTCACGAGCGGCGGCGGCATCGCATGGCACACGGCCGTCAACACCCCCTTCCCGAACGAGGCGTGGGAGCTCGCCAAGTGGATCTCCTCAAAGGAAGTCCAGACCTGGGAGTGCGAGGTCGGCGGCACCGCGCCGCCGCGCAAGAGCGTCATCAAGGCGCCCTGCTTCAACGACCGCTCCCAGCAGCCCAAGGGGCTCGACGTCTTCCTCCAGGCCCCCGACTTCGTGCACGTCGATCCTCAGCACCCCAAGTGGAACGACGGCGAGACGCTGCTTATCGAAGCCTTCGCCGCGCTCTGGGACGGCAGCAAGCCCGTCCGCCAGATCGTCAACGACGTGGTCCCACAGATCAACCGCATCCTCAAGACCGCCGCCAAGTAGCCGCCCGTAGAACAAAGGAGAGCCAGATGAGCACAAACCCCGTCTCTCGCCGCTGGATGCTGCGTGGTGGCGCTGCCACCGTCGCTGGTCTCCTCACCGCCTGCGGGCAGACCGGCGGCGCCGGCGAGTCGACCGCCTCCAAGACTCCCGTCGAGTTGACGCTCGCCGTCCGCAACATCGAGGCCGAGGTCAAGAGCTGGGAGGACGTCTTCAAGGTCTTCGTCGACCAATCCAACGGCAAGTACAGGGGCAACTTCCTGCCCGCTCCATCCGGCGAGGCCGACTACATGGAAAAGATCGGCACGCTCATGGCCGGCGGCACGCCCCCGGACGTCTTCTTCCTGCTCGCCCGCTCCAAGGCCGACTTCGTCGAGCGGAAGCTGGTCATGGACCTCACCCAGCGCATGGCCAAGAGCAAGACCGCCAAGCCCGACCTCTACTTCAAGCCCATGCAGGAGGCCATGCAGTACAGGGGCAAGTACTGGGGCACCGCCGAGGACTACAACGCCACCGTCATCTTCGTCAACCTCAGCCTGCTCAAGGAGAAGGGCATCGCGCGGCCCAAGCTGGACTGGACCTACGACGACTACCGCGAGCTCGCGCGCAAGATGCGCCAGCCCGAGAAGAACATCTACGGCGGCACCAACTGGATGACCGGCACAGGCCCGGCGCAGATCGCCACCACGTGGAGCTTCGGTAAACACACCTACATCGACGAGGCGAAGAACAAGGCGATGGTCAACTCGCCCCAGTCGATTCAGGCCCACACCTTCTTCCAGCAGATGGCCTTCGCCGACCGCTCCCTGCCCAGCCCGCTCGCACCGCAGCAAAGCGGTCAGGGCGGTGATCAAGGCTACTACGGCATCTGGAACGGCTGGGCCAACAAGCCCTGGCAGCTGTACCAGGCCAACAAGGGCAATATCCCCTACGAGTGGGCGATGCACACCTTCCCCAAGGGCCCCGTCGACCAGAAGGAGGGCGCCCAGGGACACCTCTACGCCGTCCCCTCGGGCGGCATCCAGAAGCCCGACGACGCCTGGACGCTGGCCGAGTGGATCGGTGGCCTCGAGGGCTGGAAACAGTTCGTGAAGATCGGCAAGGGCATCCCGCTCCCCATCGCCGACCGGGCGCTGTGGGAGTCCTATTACGACTTCCTTCCCAAGGAGAAGGCCAACGAGCTGATCGACTTCGTCAACAAGCAGCTCTACCCGCAGTACGCCCTCAACGTCACGTACCCGCCCTACTACGACGACGTCAACAAGATCCTCACCGAGTCCCTGCGACCGGTCTACAGTCAGGATCAGGTGGCCCCCAAGACCGCGCTCGACGACGCCGCACGCAAGATCGACGCGCTGCTGGAGGACTACAAGAAGCGCACCGGGGGATAGCGCGCGGGTACCCTCCCGCGCGCTATGGTTGCCCCCTTCCCGCTCGCCATCTCCACCAGCGTCTTCGCGCGGGCGTTCAGCCCGGCGCACATCGACGCCCTCGACGAGTCAACCGTCGACGGCGTCGAGATCGTCGGCCCGTCGCCGCAGTGCCCGTTCGATCAGCCGGACGTCGCCGATGCGCTGCGCGCACGGTTCCGCGACGCGCGTGTCCGCCTCCATTCAGTCCACCTGCCGTACGGCAGCAAGCTCGACGTCTCGCAGTCCGACGACGCGCTAAGGGCCGCCGCGCTCTCGCAGACCGAGGCCAACCTCCGCACCGCCGCTGCACTCGGCGCTCGCCTGATGGTCGTCCATCCCAGCGCCGAGCCCATCGCCGACGAAGAACGCGCCGCGCGCCTCGATGCCTCGCGGCGCAGCCTCGCCACCCTGACCGCCACCGCCGCCGATCTCGGCGTCCGGCTCGCCGTCGAGTGTCTCCCGCGCTCGTGCCTTGGGCACACCGCCGTCGAGCTCCTCTCCATCGTCGACGATCTCGATCCGCGGGTTACCGGCGTCTGCATCGACGCCAATCACCTCAACCTGCGCGACGATCTCGCAGCCGGCGTCCGCACCCTCGGACGCCGCCTGTTCACCCTTCATTGCTCCGAGAACGACGGCATCGACGAGCGGCACTGGCTGCCCGGATCAGCGGGCGGCGTGATCGACTGGAACGCGTTCCTCGGCGCGCTGCGCGACGTGCGCTACGCTGGCCCCTTCCTCTACGAGCTGCGCACCCTCGACCTCGACGTCCCCTCGACCCTTCGTGCCATCGAAGACAACTACCGCGGCCTCATCGCTAACGCCGAGGCGTGAAGCTCACCGTCGGCGTCAACACCGCCAGTCTCGCCGGCTATCCGCTCGATCGCGCGCTTCGCACCGCCGCCGATCTCGGCTTCCAAGCCGTGGAGCTCCTCGCCTTCGAGGGCGCGACCCACTCCCAGGGCGAGCTGTGCGGCGTCTGGTTTCACGACCTCGACACCGCCGCCAAAGACCGACTCCTTCGGCTGCTCGAGCCTATCCCTCGCCGCTCGCTCCACGCCCCGTTCGGCGACGCGCCGCTCCTCACATACAACAAGCGCAGCCGCGAGAACGCGATGGCGCAGATCCGCGAGACGATCGACCTCGCCGCGTTCATCGGCGCCACCGCCATCGCGACCCACGCCAACCGACGCAACAACCTCCCGCTCGAAGCCTTCTGGCCCGAAATGCTCGACGTCTACCGCCGTCTCGGAGACTACGCGCTCGCCCACGGCAACGGAGTCAAGCTCGGCGTCGAGACCGGCTACCCCG
This sequence comes from Chloroflexota bacterium, assembly GCA_035764305.1. Taxonomy (GTDB): domain Bacteria; phylum Chloroflexota; class UBA11872; order UBA12225; family UBA12225; genus DASTZM01. The sequence continues at coordinate 4,816 of DASTZM010000286.1, forward strand.
AAGACGTCCGCACCCTCGCGCGCCTGGTCCTTGAGATCGACCACCCCGCCGTGGGCGCGACCGTCGACGTCGGACACGTCCGCAACAGCGTCCCCAAAGACCAGTGGGGCACCCCGGAGGGCGTGCAGCGCCTGAATGACGACCTGCACTGGCTCCTC
>DASTZM010000287.1:0-2738 GCA_035764305.1 Chloroflexota bacterium
GATGCGGGTCACGCGATTCCGCCCGAGGCCCAGGTACTGGAGCGCGGTGAGCACCGTGGCGTGCGCCTCGTCGCCCATCACCACCGTGATCTCGGGGGCGCCATAGAGCCCGCGCGCCTCGACGTCCCAGCCGGCGCGCGCGAGCACGGCGTGGCGGCCGGCCGCCAGGCCGATGGCGTTGCCCAGCCCCGCCCCGGTCGGCAGGCCGAAGCTCGCGTCGGCGGGGAGGCCCAGCAGATCGAGCATCCACTCCCCGGCGACCTGCTCCGCGGCCGCCGCGGCAGGTGAGACGGCATGCAACGCCGCGTTCTGGCTCCACGCGCCGGTGAGCCAGTCCGCGCCCGCCGCGGCCGGCAGCGCCCCGCCGACGACGAAGCCGTAGTAGCGCGGCCCGACCGATGCCACGATGCCCGGATCCACCGCCGCGGCCAGTTCCTCGACGACGCGGACCGCATCGGTGCCCGTCTCGGGCAGGACCGTGCCGAGGCGCTCGCGGATCGCTGCCGCATCCGCCCGCGGACCGACGTGCCGCTCGCCGAGGCCGCGCAGGAAGTCGAGGCCCAGCTCGGCAGCGCGGCGCAGGGCCGCCTCTCGCTCGTCCATGCGGCGAATGCTACAGGCCGGCGATGAGCCCGCCGTCGACGGCGATCAGCTGCCCGGTGATGTACGACGCGGGTTCGGAGGCGAGGAAGGCGGCGAGCGCGGCGAGCTCCTCGGGGCGCCCGTAGCGGCCGGCAGGGATGGTCGCCAGGTGCGCGGCGCGCACCTCGTCCTCCGTGCGTCCCTCGCGCTCGGCACGACCCGCGTCCAGGGCCGCCACGCGCGGCGTCGAGAGGCGGCCGGGCAGGATGCCGTTGACCGTCACCCCGTCGGCGGCGACGGTGCGCGCCGCGGTCTTGAGCCACGCGGCGAAGGCCGAGCGCCCGGCATTCGAATAGACGAGGTCGAGGATCGGCTGGCGCACGCCGCTGGACAGGAAGCCGATGACCCGCCCCCAGCCGCGCTCCCGCATGCCGGGCAGCAGCCGCGTCCCCAGGTCGATCGGGGTGATCGCCAGGAGCTGGAGCGACCGCGCCCACTCGGCCGCATCGGTCTCGCTGGCCCCGGCCGCCGGTGGGCCGCCGGCGTTGAGGACCAGCACGTCCACCGGCCCGAACGCCTCGGCCGCATCGGCCACGGTCGCGGCGGCGCCGGGATCGGTCGCATCGGCGGCGACGACGGCCACCTCGACGCCATGGGAGCTCCGCAGCTCGTCCGCGACCGTCGCCAGTGCGTCCGCGCGTCGCGACCAGAGCAGCAGCCGGCAGCCCTCGGCGGCCAGCGCCTCGGCCGTCGCGCGGCCCAGTCCCGAGGTCGCCCCGCCGACGAGTGCGGTCCGGCCGCGAAGCCCCAGATCCATCAGGCCGGCCCCGTCGCGGCGCGCCGTCGCGCCAGCAGGTGGACGGCGGCGCCCGCCGCCATGAGGCCGGCCCCGATGCCCACGAAGATCGGCGACAGGACGAGCATCACCACCCCGCCGGCACCGAACAGCACCCGCTCCGGCCAGCCCGCCGGACCGAGCAGCCACGCCCCGGTTGCCACTGCCAGCCCGCCCACCCCCACGGCGGCGGCCACGAAGGCGGACAGGATGGTCGTCCACTCGCCCTGGAGGAGGAGCCCCGAGCCGGCCGGAGCGAGGACGAAGATGAACGGCACCAGGAACGCGGGCAGCGTGTACTTCCAGGTGAGCAGCATGGTCCTCAGCGGGCGGCCGCCGGTGATCGCCGCGGCGGCGAACGGCGAGAGGGCCGTGGGTGGCGAGACCTCCGAGAGGACCGCGTAGTAGAAGACGAACATGGCGGCAGCCTCCTGCGGGACGCCGAGCTGGGTGAGCGCCGGGCGGATCACGGCGTAGGCAATGATGAAGCTTGCCGTCACCGGGACGGCCAACCCCAGGAGCAGGACCGCGAATGCCGACAGGAGCGCGGTGATCGCGAGGTTCCCGGCCGCCAGGGTGACGATGATGCTGGCGAGCTTGGCCGCCAGTCCGGTGAGCCCCATGACGCCCACGATGAGCCCTGCCGCAGCCATGACGCTCGCCACCGGCAGTACGCCACGAGCGCCGGCCGCCAGCGCGTCCCAGGCGCGGCGCGGGGTCATCCAGTGCTCGCGGTCCAGGAAGCTGAGCGCGACGGCGAGCGCCGTGGCCAGGACCACGGCGCGGAAGGCGGTCATGCCCATCGCCAGGAAGACCACGATCGCCACCAGCGAGCTGAAGTGGTAGCCGTACCGCAGCAGCAGATGGCCGAGCGGCGGGGTCTCGACCTTCACGGCACGCGTCCGGTAGCGCCGCGCGTCCATCTCGATGGCCAGCACGATGCCCAGGTAGTACAGGAGCGTCGGGATGGTCGCCCAGAGGAGCACCTCCAGGTAGCTCACCCGCAGGATCTCGGCGATGAGGAAGGCGGCGGCTCCCAGCGTGGGCGGCGACAGGATGGCGCCGATGCCGGCGGCGGCCAGCACGCCGCCGGCCTCCTCCTTCGGGTAACCGGCGCGTCGCAGGATCGGCCATGAGACGCCTCCCAGCGTCACCGTGGTGGCCACGCCCGAGCCACTGACGGTGCCGAGGAGGAAGCCGGCGAGCGTCACCGTGCGGCCCGGCCCGGCGTTCGACTGGCCGAAGGCGGCGAACGACACGTCCAGGAAAAAGCGCGCCGCGCCGGTGTACTCCAGGACGGCGCCGTACAGCGTGAACAGGA
>DASTZM010000288.1:0-3456 GCA_035764305.1 Chloroflexota bacterium
GACGGCGGCGTGCCTGGCGGTCACCGTGCTGAGCGCACGGCCGGCGGGGGTCTCGCAGACAGTCGGGACCGCGAGCGACTCGGCCTCGCTGTCCAAGGCGGCGCCCAACAGCGCGCTGAGCGGCGCACCGAGCGGTGCGCCTGCGCGCGCCGACTCGCGCGACCAATTCTCGACGGGAACCGCGGGCGGCGCTCCCGCTGCGCCGGCGGCGGCGCAAGCCGTACCGCCGCGTGCCCCCGCGGCCGAGGCTCAGGCGTCCGCCGCGCCACCGACACGGGCGCCCACTCCTCGCGCGGCGTCGGCAGAGCCCGCGCCGGCGCCCTGGCGACCCTGGGCGGTGGCTTCGGGCCTGGCGGGCGGCGCGAGTGCGGTGCTCTTCGCGCTGCACCGTCGTGTGCGTGTCGCGTGAGGTGGGAGCGCCGCCCAGCGCGGGCGACGACTCGCTGCGGCTGGTCGTCGACGAGGTGCTGGAGTCCCGGCGCTACCGCTGGCTGGCGCGGGACTTCGTGACGCGCATCGCGAGCGATGCCGTCAAACGGACTCGACGTCCAAGCGACGCGGTCAAAGAGACCAAGCGCCGTCTGCATCAGGCGTTTGGCGCGTACGTCGACACGCTGCGGGCCGACCGAGTCATCACGTCGCTGCAGCGGGCCGCGGCGCAAGGTGACGCGGCGCTGCGCCGCACGGCGCAGGAGCTGATGGCGGAGCACGCCTCGACGCGTGAGCGCCTGCCGGTGCTGGACGCCTTCTTCGCGGACGTGTTCGCCGTGACGGGCCGACCGACCACAGTGCTGGATCTGGCGTGTGGTCTGGGGACACTCGCGCTGCCGTGGCTGGATCTCCCGCCCGGCGGTGTGTACCACGCGTGCGACGTCGACCAACGCTTCGTGCATATCGCACACGCCGCGCTTGCCGCGTTCGGCGTGGAGGGCAGCGCGACGCTGTGCGACGTGGCGGCCCAGGCGCCGGAGACGCGCGCCGACGTGGCGTTGCTGCTCAAGGCGGTGCCGTGTCTCGAGCAGCAGGCGCCGGGCAGCGCGGCGCGCCTGCTCGACGCGGTGCAGGCGCGCTGGCTAGTGGTGTCGTTCCCGACCCGCTCACTCGGGGGAGCGGCGAAGGGGATGGTCTCCCACTACCGCGAGGTCATGGCGGCGCTGCTGAGCGCGCGTGGCTGGCAGGCGCAGGAGCTGCTCTTCCCGCGCGAGCTGGCGTTCGTGGTGGAGGCGGGCCGCTGAGGTCGTGACCGTGACGCGATGTCTGTGAGGCCGCGAAAGCTGGCGACGCGCCACGGAAGTGTGGCGCTCCCGATCTTCCTGCCGGATGCGACGCGTGCGGTGGTGCGCGCGCTGGATTCGCGCGATCTGCGCCACGTCGGAGTCGAGGCGCTGGTCGTGAACACCTTCCACCTCCTGCGCGCGCCGGGCGCACGGCTCATCAAGAGCGCGGGTGGGATCCACGCCTTCATGGGCTGGGACGGCCCGGTGATCAGCGACTCGGGTGGGTTCCAGGTCTTCTCGCTGATCCGGCAGAACCCCGACGCAGGAACGATCCGCGCCAACGAGGTCATCTTTCGCGAGCCGTCCACGGGCGAGAAGGTCTTGCTGACGCCGGAGAAGTGCGTCCAGCTGCAGCTGCAGCTGGACAGTGACGTCGTCATGTGCCTGGACGACTGCACGAGCGTGGAAGACGATGCGGAGACGCAGGAGCACGCGGTTGAGCGGACGGTGCGCTGGGCGCGGCGCTGCAAGGCCGAGTTCGAGAAGCTGACCGGCGGGCGGTCGTCACGTCCGCTGCTGTTCGGCGTCGTGCAGGGCGGCGCGTCCGAGACACTGCGGCGGCAGTGCGCCGCCGACCTGGCCGCGCTCGGGCTGGACGGATTCGGCTACGGTGGCTGGCCGATTGGGCCGGATGGATCGCTGCTGTCCGAGCCGATGCGAATCGTGGCCGACGCGGCGCCGACCGGTGCACCGCTGCACGCGTTGGGTGTGGGACGGCCGGACCACGTGGTGCGTGCGGCGGCGCTGGGGTACACGATCTTCGACTGCGCGCTGCCCACGCGTGACGCCCGCCACCACCGCCTGTACGCCTTCCTCCCGGGCCACGAGCACGGACCGTTCGACGCCGATGTGCGCTTCTACGAGGCGGTGTACATCCTGGATCAGAAGCACGCCAACGACTTCGGGCCGATCGACGCGTCGTGCGACGCGGCGTGCTGCGCGCGCTACTCGCGCGCCTACCTGCGCCACCTGTTCAAGGTCCAGGACGTGACGGCGCAGCGCCTGGCCAGCATGCACAACTTGCGCTTCTACACGCGACTCATCGAGGGGCTGCGGCGCAGTCCGGACCGTCCTCCAACGGACGGTGCTCCCGCGTCAGGCGCTTGAGCCGGGCGCGCACGTCGGCGAGCAGCGGTCGCGCATCGCCGTCGAGGTCGGGATTCGATAGACGCGAATCGATCGCCTCCAACAGGGTTTCCTGGCCGTCTCGCAGAAAGGCACGCGCCAGGTCAACGCGGAGCGCGTACCGGTCGGCGGCCAGCTCGCCCGCGCATGGCGCGGGGCAGAGCCCCATGCCCAGCCGGATGCACGGCACGCGGAGGCGCTTCTTCTTCGTCGGGAGCGCGCGCAGGCACGTCCGAAGCTGGAATACGGTCGCCAGCGCGCGCATCGTCTCGCGCACGGCGGCGCTGGTGCGGTAGGGACCGTACGTCTCGGCGCCCTCGATGGGCCCCGCGCTGGCCGCGGCGCGGGGATACGGTGAATTACGCAGGACGAGGTAGCGCTTGCCGAGGTGCGCGGCGCGTTGGGTGTTGTAGGGCGGCGTGTGCTCCCGGATGAGGTCGAGCTCGCGGCGGCGCGCCGCCGCCTCGGTGCCGGTGACCTCATGCTCGACGTAGGCAACGCGCGCGATCAGGCCATCGTCGAGCCGCGCGGCGCGGGACGCGCCGGTGAAGTGCTGCGGCACCCGGCTGCGCAGCGAGGTTGCCTTGCCGACGTAGAGCGCGGCGCCCGCCGCATCGCGCATGACGTAGACGCCGGGCAGCTCAGGGAGCTCGACACCCGCACCGGGTGGGAGCGAACGGTACGCGTACTCGACGTGCGCCGCGTCGGCTCGCGGCGCGACCGGCGCGGTCATCGTCCGGACCAGGCCGACGTACACCTCTGCGACGTAGCGACTCATGCCGTACGGCCCTGCCCCGACGCGCGGCGCGCGCAGCCCGACCCGGCCGCCAATGGCGGCGAGTGACGGGCGGGTGAGGTCGGGGAAGCGCTGGGCGGCAATCTGCTGGGTGTCGAGCAAATCGTTGCGCAGGGGCGGCAGGCCGTGCCACAGGAGCTCGTAGTTGACGTGGCTCAGCTGCGCCAGGACGTTGTGCCCGACTACGGGTAGCTCTTCGATAATCGACCGCGCGTCGGCGAGCACAGACGGCGCGGCTGGAGCGGCGTCGAGCTGCTC
>DASTZM010000289.1:0-3120 GCA_035764305.1 Chloroflexota bacterium
TCTCGGATGAGACGCGCGCTGATCGTCCTCGCCGCCGTCGTGACGGCGTGCGGCCCGTCCGCGGCAGCACCGCCGGCCGCCGCGCCGTCCCCGACGCGCGCCCAGGCCACGCAGGCCGCCCAGGTCACGACGGCGCCGGCCGCGGCGCCGCCAACGCCTGCGCCCACGGCCGTCCCCACCACACCGCCACCCGTCGGCACGCCCACCGTCAGCGCCGAAGTCATCGCGCGCAACCTCGACACGCCGTGGGCGATCGACTTCGCGCCCGATGGCCGCGTCTTCGTCTCGGAGCGCCCCGGCCGCATCCGTGTCCTGCGCGACGGCCAGCTCCTGCCCGAGCCGTGGGCCACGCTCGACGTTGCCGAGGTCGGCGAGGGCGGGCTGATGGGCATCGCGCTCGACCCGCAGTTCGCCCAGACCCGCTTCCTCTACGCGTCCTACACCACGCGCGCCGGCGGCGGAATCCAGAACAAGGTCGTCCGCCTGCGCGACGACCCGGCCACCAACAAAGGAGCCTTGGACAAGACGCTGCTGGAAAGCATCCCTGCCGCGTCCAATCACGACGGATCGCGCGTGAAGTTCGGCCCCGACGGCAAGCTGTACGTCACCATGGGCGACGCCGAGCAGCCGCAGCAGGCGCAGAACCGCGCCACGCTCAACGGCAAGATCCTGCGCCTCAACTCCGACGGAACGATCCCGTCCGACAACCCGTTCCCAGACTCGGCGGTGTACTCCTACGGCCACCGCAACCCACAGGGGCTGGCCTGGCAGCCCGGCACCGGCCGGCTGTACGCCACCGAGCACGGACCAAGCGGCGTGCCGTGCTGTCAGGACGAGTTGAACTTCGTCGAGCCCGGCAAGAACTACGGCTGGCCGACCATCACGGGCGACGCGACGCGCGAAGGCATGGTCAGTCCCATCCGCCAGTCCGGGGCCACCGCGACGTGGGCGCCCAGCGGCGCCACCTTCATCACGAAGGGCCCGTGGGCCGGATCGCTGCTGTTCGCCGGGCTGCGAGGCGCCGCGCTCTACAAGGTGGGGCTCGACCCCGGCGATCCACGCAAGGTGACGTCGTTCGAGGCGCTCTTCGAGCGCCAGTACGGACGGCTGCGCGACATCGCCGAGGCCCCCGACGGCACGCTCTACCTGCTGACCAGCAACCAGGACGGCCGCGGCCAGCCCACCGCCGAAGACGACCGCATCATCCGTGTGACTGTGAAGTAGATACAGTCACCGCGTGACTGCATCGACCGACGAGGGACCTATCCGGCGCGGCGCGCGCCAGCGCCCCGGCGCCAAAGACGATCCGCGCCTCACCTGGTGGCGCGAGGCGCGCTTCGGCATGTTCATCCACTGGGGGCTGTACGCCATCCCCGCCGGCGAGTGGAAAGGCGAGCGCATCGCCGGCATCGGCGAGTGGATCATGTTCCGCGCCCGCATCCCGGTGCGCGAGTACGAGCAGCTCGCTTCGCGCTTCAACCCCGTCAAGTTCGACGCCGCCGAGTGGGTGGGACTCGCCAAGCGCGCTGGACAGAAGTACCTCACCATCACCGCCAAGCACCACGACGGCTTCTGCCTGTTCGACACCAAGCTGACCGACTACAACATCGTCAAGGCCACGCCCTTCGGTCGCGATCCGATGAAGGAGCTCGCCGCGGAGTGCGCGAAGCAGGGCATCAAGCTCTGCTTCTACTACTCGCAGACACAGGATTGGCATCACCCCCACGGCGACGGCAACGACTGGGACTTCGCCGTTCCCACCGAAGAGCAGTTCGACTCCTATGTGCGCGAGTACGTCGCGCCGCAGGTGCGCGAGCTGCTGACCAACTACGGCCCGATCGGCATGATCTGGTTCGACACGCCCAAGCGCATGACGCGCGCGCAGTCGGAGTTCCTGGCCGGCGTGGTGCACCAGGTCCAGCCCGCCACGCTGATCTGTGGCCGGATCGGCAACGACGTCGGCGACTACGCCGAGGCGCGCGACAACGTCATCCCCGAGGAGCTGGTCGAGATGGACTGGGAGACCCCCGCCACCATCAACCACACGTGGGGCTTCAAGCACTACGACGAGGAGTGGAAGTCACGCGACGACCTGATCCGCAAGCTGGCCGACATCGCCAGCAAGAACGGGAACTACCTCCTCAACGTCGGCCCCACCGCGGAAGGCGTTATCCCGCAGCCGAGCGTCGAGCGCCTGGAGCAGATGGGTGCCTGGCTCCAGAAGAACGGCGAGAGCATCTACGGCACGAAGGCTGGACCCGTCCAGGACCTGGGCTGGGCGCGCACCACCGCCAAAGACGACACGGTCTACCTGCACGTCTTCGAGTGGCCCGCCGGCGGCCGGATCGACGTGCCCGCGCTCGCTCGACCGATCGCGTCCGCCCGGCTCCTCCAGGACGGCTCGGACCTGAAGGTCACCGCGAGCGATGGGGGCACGACTGTCCAGGGACCGTCGACCGCTCCCGACACCGCCGACTCGGTTATCGCGCTTCGGTTCCGGTGATCAGGCGCGCGCCGCGCCGGAACGTGAAGTAGGCCCACGCCCAGCGCACCAGCACCACCAGCCGGTTCTGGAATCCGATCAGCCAGAACAGGTGCACGGTCAGCCACGCGATCCACGCCGGCAGCCCCGACAGGCGCAGGCGAGGCAGCACCGGCAGCGAGAGGTCGGCCACCGCCGCCGCGCGTCCGATCGTCGCCATGTTGCCGGGGTCGAAGTAGCGGAACGCGACCGTCGGCTCGCCCTGCGCCCGCCGCCAGACGTTGTCCCCCGCCGCTTTGCCCTGCTGGATCGCCACCTGCGCCACGCCAGGCAGCGGCGCCCCTTTCGGACCCGGCTGATGCGTGAACGCCGCCAGGTCCCCCACCACGCACACCTCCGGGTGGCCGGGGATCGAGAGGTCCGGCTCCACCACGACCCGCCCCGCGCGATCGACTGACGCGCCCAGGTCCCGCGCCAGCGGCGACGCCGCGACGCCCGCCGCCCAGAAGACCGAGCGTGCCTCGATCCGCTCGTCACCCACGCGCACCCCCGCCGCGTCCACCTCCGTCGCCAGAGTCCCGGTGCGCACCTCCACGCCCAGGCGCTCCAGCTGGCGCCGCGCGCTCTCCGAGAGCGAC
>DASTZM010000290.1:0-4615 GCA_035764305.1 Chloroflexota bacterium
AGAAGGAATCGCTGGACGAGAAGCAGATCCGCGAGGTGACCGGTCTCACCCAGGTGAAGACCGATACGCCCTCCCCGGACTCGGCCGAAGCGATGGCGCAGGCGGTGCACTCGGCCGCCGCCGACGCAGCGACCGTCGTACCCCCAGAGGACGCGACGGTCGCGCCGGGCTCACCGGAGAGCACTCCGGCGCGAACCGCCGCGTAACCTGGGGCGGTGGCTCCGCGGCGGGGCCGCAGCAGCTCCGCGGTAGCTCTGGCGGGGGCCAGATTGGTAACATGACCCCGGCGTAATGCAAGTCCCTGCACGCCCAACCACCCTGACCGAGTTCCTGAACGAGGCGGTGCTGGTGCTGGAGGCGCAGGGGTGGAAGGTCTCGCGCCGCCAGGAGAAGCTCGACGCTCCCTGGCACCTGGCCGCCCGCAAAGGCGAGAAGTGGCGCCTGGTCCAGATCATGCTCCCCGCGAGCACCCCGGCGCACTGCCAGGAAGCCCGCCGCCAGCTCGGCGAGATGGCGCAGCTCCCGGCCCGCCTGGGCTCAATGGAGCAGTGGATGGCGCACATCCGCCCGGATGGACGCGTGACTTTCGGCCCCTACACCCTCAACCCTCAGCTGTGGGGGAACGACACCACCGCGCTCGAGCGACTCGGTCTGGCGGCGAGCTAACTGAGCAAAGGCCCTCCGGAACGCGTTTCCGGGGGGCCTTTCTACGATGCCGCGCCGCCCGCTAACCGCCGCCGCGCTGCTGGCGCTGCTGCTGGCCGCTGGGACGGCCGGCTACATCGCCCTGGAAGGCTTCACGCCCTTCGAGGCGCTCTACATGACCGTCACCACGGTTTCGACGGTTGGGTTCGGCGAGGTGCGCCCGCTTTCCGTCCCAGGGCGGGTCTTCACCATTTTCCTGATCATCCTGGGCGTTGGGACGCTGTTCTACGTCCTGGGCAGCGCGGCGGCGTTCATCCTGGAAGGACGGTTCGCCGCTATCCTGGGGTCACGGCGCATGCGCGCGCGGATCGACCGTCTGACCCAGCACTTCATCCTGTGCGGCTTTGGCCGCGTCGGGCAGGAGATCGGGCGCGAGTTCACCGAGCGCGACGTGCCCTTCGTCGTGCTGGATCACAACCCCGAGGCGCTGGCGTCCGCGACGGCGGCGGGGCACCTGGTGCTGCAGGGCGACGCGACGCGTGACGAGAACCTGCGCGCCGCGGGGATCGAGCGGGCGCGCGGCTTGATCGCCGCGGGCGACTCGGATGCGACGAACACGTACATCACGCTCTCGGCCAAGTCGCTGAATCCGGAGGTGTTCGTGATCGCCCGCGCGGGTACGACCGAGATCGAGGCGAGGCTGCGCCGGGCGGGGGCCGACCGTGTCATCTCCCCGTACACGCTGGCGGGTCGGCGCATCGCGCTCGCGGCGACGCAGCCGTTTCTGGTGGACTTCGTGGAGGCGCTGCCGCACGGCCGCCACGGGGTGATCGTGGCCGAGCTGGAGGTCAGGCAGGACGGCCCGCTGGCAGGTCGCTCGCTTTCGGAAGCGTGCCGGGCGCCCAGCGTGCGCGTGCTGGCGGTGCAGCACGCCGACGGCTCGGTCGCGGTCGCCCCGTCGATGGAGACGCGCCTGGACGTGGGCGACCAGGTGGTCGTCCTGGGTGACGAGGAAGACGTCGAGGCGCTGGGGCGCGCGACCGCTTTGCCGCGTCGCCAAGAGGCCAGGTAAGAGCTTCTTCAGAAGTGGGCCAGCGCGCCGTGCGGTGAGAACCATTTGGCCCAGATCGTGCGTCTAGCCAGATGGAGCTATATGCATGGGCACTCTTCCCGGTCTGTCAGTTTTTCTCCGCGCACCGCGGCGCGGTGACGTGCTTGCGACGGCGCTGGCCGCCGTCCTGATCCTTCCCGCCTGCGACGCCGGCATGTCCGCCGCGCAGAGCGGCAGTCCGAATAGATCGTCCGGGCCATCGCTCGCCGCCCCGGCGGCGCAGCCCAGCGCGACGGCGCGCGCCGGCACCGCCGGACAGACGCAGCCCCGCAGCGGGGCCGACGTGGCGGGCGTCCAGTCGCGGGGCAGCGGCGCGGGGGCGGCCGCGATGGTCTACCGGACGGCCGGCGCGTCGGTGGTGAACATCACCAGCCTGGCCGTGGTGCGCTCGCAGTTCGCGGGCGCGTCATCGCAGCAGGCGCAGCCGCAGGGGACGGGCTCGGGCTTCGTGATCGACGCCAACGGGCACATCGTGACGAACAACCACGTCGTCCAGGACGCCGACCAGCTGTCGGTCACCTTCCAGAACAAGACCACGGTCGCCGCCACACTGGTGGGGCGCGACCCGGCGAACGACCTGGCCGTGATCCGCGTCGATCCGAACGCGACGGACGACGCGGGGCGTCCGATCCGAGAGCTGCTCAAGCCGGTCGCGCTGGGCGACTCGGACCAGATCGAGGTCGGCGAGGAGGCGATCGCAATCGGCTCGCCTCTGGGGCTGCAGCAGACTGTGACCGCGGGCATCGTGAGCGCGCTGCGGCAGCCGGGAGAAGAGGCGGCGCCGGGCGAGTCGCTCGACCTGCTGGGCGGCGCGGTGCAGACGGACGCGGCGATCAACCCGGGCAACTCGGGCGGGCCGCTGTTCAACGCGGCGGGCGAGGTGATTGGCGTCAACTCGGCGATCCTCTCGCAGTCGGGTGGGAACATCGGCATCGGCTTCGCGATCCCGGTCAACGTCGTGAAGCGGGTCGTACCCGAGCTGATCAGCGCGGGCTGCTACCGCCATCCGCTGATCGGCGTGTCCGCTCTGCCGCTGTCGCAGCTCGGTCCCACGCTGAAGCAGCAGCTGAGCATCCCCACCAACGCGAAGGGGTTGCTGGTGCTGCAGAGCAGCGCCGGCGCCGCGCAGGCGGGGCTGCGGGGCGGCACGCGGACGATCAGCGTGCAGGGGCAGCCGCTGCCGGTGGGGGGGGACATCGTGACGGCGATCGACGGCCACCCGCTGGCCGCCGCGGGCGACCTGCGCGCCTACATCGAGAACGCCAAGCGGCCCGGCGAGACGGTGCAGCTAGCGATCGTGCGCGATGGGCAGCCGTCGACGCTGACGGTCACGCTGAGCCAGCGCCAGGCGGAGACGCCCTGCCGGTAGGTCGTTCCCGCTAGCGGGGCACTTTTCTGGCCGCGGGTCTTGCGCCGGCGGCCCGGCGGGCAGTGGTGACGACGCCCAGGGCGATCGATCGGGATCGGTTGCGGCTGTGTGGTGTCGAAAATAGGGCGCCGGCTCCGTCCCAGGGGCACGAGCGGCCGCAGCGGGCTGCTCGACGAAAAAGGAGAAGCGCCATGAAGCAGGTACGAAGCCTGGACCACGTGGGGGTGAACGTCGACGATCTCGAAGCCGCGACCGAATTCTTCCTTGACCTCGGTCTCGAGCGGGAGGGAGCGACGTCGGTCCGGGGTGATTGGGTGGGCGACATCATCGGGCTCAAGGACGTCCACTCGGATATCGTCATGCTCCGCACCGCCGACGGCAGCAGCAAGCTCGAGCTGTGCAGATTCCGCACGCCGGCCGACACCCAGAGCCCGGAGGCAGCGCCGGCGAACAGGCTGGGCATCCGCCACATTGCGTTCGTCGTCGACGGCCTGAATGAGGTCCTCGACAGGCTGGGGAGCAAGGGCTTCAACACGGTCGGAACGGTCCATGACTTCGAGGACGTCTATCGGATGTGCTACGTGCGTGGTCCCGAGGGGATCATCGTCGAGCTGGCCGAGGAGATCGACTCGGCAGCGGCGCGCTAAGCCAGCCGTTAGGAGAACTCCAATGAAGTACCTGCTGCTCAAGCACTACTGAGGCGCGCCGGCACCGGTCAACGACGTGCCGATGGACCGCTGGAAGCCGGAGGAGGTCGACGCGCACGTCAAGTACATGCTGGACTTCGCGGCCCGCCTGAGGGAGACGGGGGAGTTCGTTGACATGCAAGCGCTGGCGCCCGGGGGCGCATTCGTGCGGTACGACGGCGAGGGGCGCCCACCGGTGACCGATGGTCCGTTCGCCGAGACGAAGGACCTCATCGCCGGGTGGACGGTCATCGACGTGGAGTCGTGGGAGCGCGCGGTCGAACTGGCGGGGGAGCTCTCCGCCGCCCCCGGGGCCGGCGGCGAGCCAATCCACGAGTGGCTCGAAGTGCGGCCGTTTCTCGGCGAGCTGCCCACGGCGACCGAGTGATCACGTGGACGAGTGAACGAGGCGCTGCTGCGGGAGCTGGTGCCCGCGGTGATCGGCGTCCTGGTCCGGCGCGGCGCGGACTTCGCGTCGGCCGAGGACGCGGTGCAGGAGGCACTGATCCGGGCGCTGGAGGCGTGGCCGGACGATCCACCGCGCGATCCGAAGGGGTGGCTGGCCGCGGTCGCGTGGCGCAAGTTCCTCGACGCGGCGCGCGTCTCGCACGGGCCCGGGAGGCCGTCTGGTGCCGCTTGGCGAGCAGGATCGATCGCGCTGGGACACCGGCCTGATCGCCGAGGGAGTGGCGATCTTGCAGGCCGCGCTGGCGCGCGACCGGCTGGGCGAGTACCAGGCGCAGGCGGCGATCGCGGCGCTGCACGCGGACGCCCGGAGCACTGCCGAGACGGACTGGGGACAGA